>JAGQVX010000072.1 GCA_020437755.1 Flavobacteriales bacterium | reverse complement strand
GCACCACTCACCAGCAACTGACCATTGTTGAGCCGCAGAATATCGTGTACAATGCCGCCGTCATCATGCCGGAATTCATCGCCCTGCATGAGCTCCAGCGGAATGGTTTGTCCGGCGGCGAAGTCAATGGCAATCTTCCCACTGATTCCAAATCCGGTATCCGGTTCGCCCGAGTTGAAGAGGTGAGCCACCACAGGAACTTCCTTGTGCACATAGTTGGTATCGAAGCTGTCTCCTCCAAGCCATATTCCGTCGTCTTCTGCGAGCATACAGCCGGGATCATTGACGGGCCCCATGAAACTGAGCTCGATGGTACCGTTGTCGCCAAATTGCACATCCGGATTTCCAAAGACATCGAATCGGGAGAGGCAAAAAGGTTGATTGCCCCCTCCTTCCCAGGTTTGACCATAGCCAAGCAGCAACAATTCATCATTTGCCGTAATGGCCGCATCTTCTATAAAACTCAAGTCATAGCCCGGAAAATCCCATGAGGTGCCACCGTTTGCGTACGGACTGTCAGCTACCCCATTTGCCGAATGGCGCATAAAAAATATGCTGTAGTCGGCGCCATCATCCGTAGGTGTGAGTACCTGAGAAACCGGGTATATGCGATCTTCAGCATCCACGCCCAGGAATTTGATTTCTTCAAACCAGGCGGCATTCACCTGCACCTTGCCATCGGTTCCAAATGTCGGATCGGGTTGTACTTGAGCGTGGGAAAGGATGGAAATGCCGAGTAAACCATTCCAAATCAGGAGATTACCCATTTGGCGCATGCCGGTAAAAAAATAGACGAGGCACCGCAAAGGCACCTCGTCAGCCAGACACAATTTAGTCGCGAAAAACACAACTATTGCTTAATCCAACTCTTCGAAATCACTTGATGGCTGGTCTGCACTACAAGCACATAACAACCGGCGGGAAGTGATTCCACATTCAATTCATTTTGAGCGGCGCGCCAGGTCCCTTGCAGCGAAGTACCACCCCGGGCATCCATTACTTTCCAGGTCACCGCGCCTTCTCCGGGCAATTGCACGCGGAGGATGTCGAGCGCGGGATTGGGGAAAATCATCCAATTTTCCGAATTCAACCCGGCCACACCCAGGGTACCGTCCCAGGTTTCCACGGGTTCATCGATAGACACATTGGTCGTTGAACCACCAGGGCCGGGAGACCCAAAATTATCGGTCTCAACCACTCCGTAGTAGGTAGGCCCGATGAAATAGGGAAAGGCTGAATTCCAGTCTTCATCAATTGTAGCGAAGTAGGCATATGTGCCTTCGGGATATTCGGGCGTGATGCACCAGCGGCCGTTGTGCTCATCGAGGTGGCCCAGACTTTCCACATATTCGTAGTCTTCCATGTACTTGCCCAGCGGATTGGAAGCATTGATGGGCGGACCCCAAAACTGCGCATCGAGGGCAGTTCCATCGGGCAGGGACGTGCGCTCCGAAATGTTGCGCAGCTGATACCCCGAAATCATGCGCACTATACCCCCTGTTCCATCGGTATTATCGAAGGCGAATGAGCCATAGATGGGAAATCCGTCGAATGCGTACCCGAGAATGGGGGAATGTTCATTGGGATTGGGGGTGTACAAACCATCAGAGGGATACATATCGCAGATGTCGCTGGTAGGGTTTTGCGCCACGCTGAACGCCGTGGGATTTTGATGGTGGTGGTAATAGCTCTGGTTGATGTTCTGCATATTGGGCGAGGGGTGTCCCTTGGCGCAGTCAAAGCCATCGTTTTCGTTGAAAATAGCATTTTGTTCCCAGTAGGTATTGTACACCATAGCATCCGAAGCGTTGTAAATAGGCACTCCATTGATGAGGATCCCGATGTGTCCAAGACCCACTTCATAGTTGCTTCCGGTCTCTTCTTGCGGGAAGCGCGGAATTTGAAACAAGTAGTCCTGAGCGCCAGGCAATGCCGGATTTCCATCGGGATACGGGCCAATGGCATAGTCGGGAATACCGGTACAGGACACGTACACGTTATTGTCGGAAAACTGCACTTGCGTCACATTGGCTGCTTCACCGCTATCATAGGTACTTCCATCGGTATTGTAGAAGGTTCCTGTTTCCCCATCATTGAGAATCCACGAGGTAATTTCGGGCTGGGCGGGGAGCCATACGGCAAATGTGAGGGCTGCGAGGAGGGTAACAATAGATTTCATAAATCGGGGGTTTAACGATGTGGTGGTTGGTGCGGGTGTTGTGGTCCGGGACCTCCGGGGGGAGGGGGGGGAGGTCCTCCACCCGACAGCAACATACGCGCCATGTGATCGAGGGTATGTTCAAACTTCACACGTTGCTCATCGGTACATAGGTCGCTGATGTCTTGAAAATGCGCAAAGGTGATTTGTTCAATTTGCGCAACGCGCTGAGCAATTTCGGCGGAAAGTGAATCGGCCGACCGGGGGTCGCTGTCGTGGGCTTTGATTCGCTCAATCCAGGACTCGCGCAATGCGCCAATTTCCTTTCTCAGCTCGTGAGATTCTTGTCCGTGGCGCTCACGAAGTGCCTCAAACTTGCGCGTTTGCTCGTCGGAAAAGCCCAGCATGTGCTCCAGTCCACCCTGTTCGGTAGGTGGCGGAGCGGGACGGTGTTTCATACCCGATTTCACCCACAACATGCCCAGGGTGAATACGTTGAGGACAAGCAGCGCGATAACCGCTGCATTTAATACTTTCTTACTCATACAGGTTCAGTGTTTCCCAATTCAATTGGTATTCGTCAATCAATTCTAAAACAGGATCCTGTGTCTGGCTTGTAGCTGTTGTAGCAGTCTCGGTATTGAACCAGGTATAACCGTTCAGCCCAATAAAACCCACCAGTACGGCAGCTTTCCAAAGCATAACTTTACGCCACGTGCGCCCGCGGAGCTCGTCGGCTTTCCACGCTTCCAGTGCCTGCTTACCGAAACCCAGCGGGGCATTCAGTCGGGGTTGGGTATCGAGGAGGGCCAATGTGGCTTCTACTTCGGATTCTATGTGCTTGTTGGGGTTCATTGTGCTCTTTTGACGAGATGTATTCTAAAAACTTGCGTTGAACGTTACTTTTTTGTTTTGGTCAAGGGCAGCCATTCGGCAAATCGTAGGGTAAGCACCTCTTTGAGGTTCTTTTTCGACCTGAAAATCAGCGATTCTACTGAACTCACCGACGTGTCCATTACGCCGGCAATTTCCTGGTAGCTCAACCCTTCGAAGTTGAACAGGATCAAGGCAGTTTTCTGATTTTCGGGAAGAGAATCGATGGCCCTGTGCAGCATGGCACGTCGCTCCTCTTCTTCCATCACCTGCTGAGGATTGGAGGCGTGGTCGTGGAGGTTTTCGGTATGGGGTTGTTCCTCGGCCGAGCGCTTGTCGCGACCCAGGTAACGGAGCCGGTCGAGCGACTTGTTGACCGCAATTCGATAAATCCAGGTGGAAATGGTGCTTTGTCCGCGAAAACTCTCCGCCGAGCGCATAACCTCTACGAATACTTCCTGCGCGGTATCTTTTGCCTCCTCTATATCGCGGAGGTAGCTGAAGCACAGGTTGAATACGCGGTCTTGATGAAGATCAACAAGAAGGAGAAATGCGCGTTCGTCCTTACGCCTGAGGCGGATTAACAATTCGTGGTCTTCCATGGTCTGGTTCTTCCTTGGACGCCATACGGCAAATAAACTTGTGCCTCACCACTTGATGGCGGTCTTCCCCATGGTTCTCCTGAATTCCAGGTCATCATGAGCCCGGGCCAGGTCATCGATGCCGTAAACGCCGTGAATAATGGGTTTGACCACTCCGGAGCGGTAAAGTTTAATGAGTTCCGTGAGGCAGTGTTGAAGCACATCCGGACGGTGGTCGGAGAGTTTGAGCATGTTGACGCCAATAATGGTTTTGGACTTCGCCATGAGCAAGATGGGAAGCACCAGTCCCATGTCGTAGAGCAACTTGTAGGTGCCCAGCTTCCCTCCTCTTTTTCCCATGCGATCGGCAGCGCCAAACAATACGAGTTTTCCTCCGCTTCCCAGCAGTCTCATGTCCATTTTGAAGGTCTTTCCCGCCACGGCATTGAACGCAGCATCCAGCTTTGCGCCATTGAGCAACCGCTTCATTTCCACCTCATAATCCTGCTCCCGGTAATTAATCACGAAATCGGCACCTGTTTCACGAGCTCGGGCGGCTTTCTCTTCGCTTCCCACTGTGGCATAGACGGTACATCCTTTCCATTTGCACAATTGCACCAGCGCCGTTCCCACACCTCCGGCCGCTGCATGAATAAGCACCCTATCGCCGGGAAAGAGGTTCATGCACACCACTGCCGCGTAATAGGCTGTAGAATACTGCACCCCAATGGCCGTGGCCTCTCCCGCATCCATATCCTCCGGAATTTCTACCACTCCTTGCTCCAGGGTCACCACGTGCGTTGCGTAGGTGCCAAATCGTGCCATTCCCGCCACACGTGTTCCTACAAGGTTGGCATTGCCACCCGGGCCCATGGCTTCCACATGGCCTACAAAATCATATCCGGGCACAAAAGGCAATGGAGGAGCCTCGCGGTACATGCCATGTCGCGCGGCAACTTCTGCGAAATTCAGTCCGAATGCTTCCACGCTCACCCGTACTTCTCCCTTACCCGGACTTGGTTTTTGAACCTCTCTCAACTGAAAGGCGGAATCGGCCGAACCATAATTTATGAGAAAAGCTGCCTTCATTTTTTCCATAGTTGCGAAGAAATGGATTTTTTTGTGACGCATGTATCTTACCAAGATCCCTGATATCATCAAGCCATTTGCCGGCGATTTGGTGTGGGACATCAAAACCAACGAGCGGGAAGTCTTCCTCACGTTTGATGATGGTCCCATTCCTGAGGTCACTCCGCGTGTGCTGGATATCCTTGATGACTTTGACGCCCGGGCTACCTTTTTTTGTGTGGGTGAAAACATCGTGCGCCACCCGGAAATCTTTGCCGAAGTGAAGCGCAGGGGGCATGTGGTGGGAAATCACACCTTCTCCCATGAGAAGGGATGGGAAACCTCCCAAATGGCTTATTTGCGCAGTTTTCTAAAGTGTCAGGAACTCACAAAGAGTGTGTGGTTTCGCCCTCCGTATGGAAGAATCAGGCGACAACAAGCGCAGGCCATTAAGTGTACTTCGCGCATTGTGATGTGGGACATTCTGAGTGCCGATTTTGATCCGGCCTGTACGCCCGATCAATGTGTACACAATGTGATGCGCAGTGCCAAACCGGGCAGCATTATCGTTTTTCACGACAGCCTTAAGTCGGAAAAAACCATGCTTGCTGCACTGCCCGTTGTTCTGTCCAATTTGCGAAATCTGGGGTATCGATTTTCAGCATTGCGCGACGACGGCGATGCTTCGGACCAGGGGTGATGTGTTTTACATGCTACTCAGATTCCCACGGAAAATCTCACGCAGGCACCTGTTTCGAGTTTGAGCACATACATTCCCGGGGCCAGGTCTTTGATGGACAAGGGGGATTCGCCATTCGGCAAATGGCAAACTGCCATCACCCGACCTGCTGCATCCAGCACTTGTGCATTTGACGCATGTCTTACCCTTATTGTCACCTCATCAACTGCCGGATTAGGGAAGAGTTGTACGCTGTTTTGCGACCATTCTTCAACCCCGTTGATGACGCCAACAGCCGCGCTGAATGAGGCAGTGCACCCGTTTTCATCCGTGATGGTAAGAATGTAGAAGCCCGGCGGTAAGTTTTCCAAATTGAGCTCGGTTGTGCCATTGGACCATTCATACGACCAGTTGCCCGGATTGTCCAACTCCACCGTAATGGAACCATCGCTGGATGAAGCCGTGGAAGCCGCAGTTGCATTGAGTGTCGCCACCGGATTGAAAGCCGGCACCCGCGAGTCCTGAAAGAAATTGAAGCCCGCGAGCATGGCCAGAGGAGCGCACCCCCCATGGTCGTAGTCGCCCCCGTTGAAAATCTGCACGGAGGTTGAGCCATTGGAAACAAATGTATCGTACGCATTCACCGAGTTGAGGTAAATCACCTGATCATCGGCCTGACAATAGTAAATATTGGTGGGCACCTGAGGAATCCAGTCCATGACATCATTGTCTTCGAGGGCAATGCGGATGGGGTGATTGGGATCATTCTCAAAGGCTTCCAGCACCTCGGGAAGGAGCGCCTGATTGGGCACATCGGGGAAGTACGAGTTGATGGTACCCATGCCGGTATTGCCGTCGAACACTGTAGGAATAATGGCTGCATACTCAGGGAGGAATACATCTTCGAGCGACTCATATAGATTGCCATATACTTCCTGATAACTGAGCACGACGTAGGGAAGGTATCCCGGGGTTGGGTAGGGTTGATCACTCGTAATCACCTCTGCCTGGGCACCCGAAATATCGTACGGGCCGCTCATAAGTGCGCTTGCCGTTATGGTAAATTCATCGGAAACTTCCGTCTCGATTTTACGCTGAAGAGCAGCCGTAGCATGCCCCCCCTGCGAATAACCCCAAATGAATAGTTGTCCGTCGAAGGTATATTCAAGCTGTTCCTGAAGATCCTGTGCTGCACGGAGGAGGTCAAGTGCGGCATTGGCTTCCGACTCGGCATGAACGTACAAGTGAAAACCTTCGCCTTCGCCCAGTCCGATATAGTCGGGAAGGGTAATGGCGTAGCCCACCGAGGCGTAGAGAATGCCCAAATCCAGCTCACCGCCGCCGGTGGAAGGGGCATCGGTTTTTTTGGCCATGGTACCGTGCTGGTAACTGGAAAGCGGAAGCGGACAGGTAACACCCGAAGGGAGGCACAGGGCACCCGTTGCCAGCACGCTGTCGCCCGATGGATGTGGGGTGAGGTAGTGAATTTGATAAAAATCCACTTCGTATTCCAGGGGGAGGAAATCGGCCGGAATTCCGAATCCGGAAACGATGTCTTCCACTTCGTTCACGGTGTAGTGATCGATAAGTTCCACGCTGATTACCTGCGACCAGCCGGCAAGGGAGGAGAGTATTCCCGCCAACACAATGAGTTGTTTCATGAACGAAAAGTATGGAAATATTTTGCTGTTTGCGAGGGAAAGGGAAATTGGAAGGTATTGGAAGAGAATGTTGTAGGAAGGATTGGCGTAGCCTGAGTGGCGACCCATTAAGGAAGAAGTCCGCAGAACTGCGCTCACCCCACCTTTTCCACCTTCTGCGTGCCCACTACTCCAGTACCATCAGAAACCCGGATAATGTAGGTGCCGGGGGTGAGTCCGCGGGTGTCGATCATGTAGGTGGTGCTGCCCTGGGGGATGCGGTAGGAGCGGACTTGCTGTCCGAGGTAATTGAACAGTTCGATGCGGCGCTGCTGGTCTTCACCTTCCAGGAGGATGTGCACATTGATGAAATCCGTCGCCGGATTGGGACCTACCAGGAAAGGTTCGTCTGCGTTTACCGGTGGCTCCGGGTCTTCAGGATTGGCGTTGCAGTTGGGGTCACAGCCGGGAACCAGGCATCCACATGCATCGACTTTGACTACCCAGCCTTGTTGGGCGGGGGGAGTGAAGGTTGGGCTGTTTGAATCGCCATCACTTGATTCTCCGCAAAATATATAGCCACCGTCACTTGTAGCCTTCAGGTCGGAAACATTGTGCTGATCCGATTTACTTTCTAATCCAACAAATTCGCGCTGCCAAAGTAATTCTCCATCCTCAGAAACTTTTACTAGTACAGCGCTTTCTGTGTACGGGTCTCCTCCTGTTGAATCAGGATCGAGAATCGTATATCGTTCACCAACTGCTACATAACCAGATTCATCAATACATCTAACGACATTTACAAATCTTTGATTATCCTCATAACCAAATTCTAAATGGACATACCATTCGATTACTCCATCAAAACTCACTTTATACAGTGCTGGATTAGCGCCCAATCCATCTGGATTCTTGTAAAGTGCAGCAGCTACGATCCCTTCTGTGGAAACGTCAATATCCCAAACGGTTCGAAGACATTCGTGATCAATGCTGATAGACCATTCTTCTTCACCGGTAACACAATGCAGTGCTTTATAAAACTGACGGAATTCAGGTGCACTTTCATAAGCACCATATTCGGGAACAATGATTAAATCCTCATACAGCTTAATATCCTCGCAGCCATTGGTGACTGGTGCGTTATTGAAAATTCGATACCAATCCAACTGCAATTGACTGTTATACTTGGCAACAATAAATCGATGGTAGAATTCGTAATCAAATATCCTCAAACAAATGGCAATTCCTTCACCAGGCAATTCAATTATTCCGGTTGGCATAATATCTACCAATGGTACTTCCACTTGTGGAATTTCAAGGTTTGTCTCGGAAATCACTTCTGCGCTTTCTGATAACTCGACCAATAGTAATTGAACGGGTGCTGCTCCTATATTTCCTCCCAATAATCTATTTCCACCAAGACCTTGAACATTAGCATCAAATCCGAATACAAGATATTGTGTAGAGTCTCCATAGTTATGGATGAACTCAACATTCCCCGCAGTATCCAACCGTGCAGTTGACAAGGTATAATAGAAACCTCCATCATACAGGGTATCCCCGCTCACCCCCGCAACATAATAACGACCATTATCTTCCCAGACACTGGTGAGTATTCCTGAAAATTCCCAATTGATTCGAGTGTTGAATTGTTGGCCATAACCGCATAATGAAAAAATCCAAAAAGCAATGATGCACAGCATTGTCCGAAAACGGCAGTTGTGGGTTTGCTTTGTTATGGGGCAAGGTATGTTTTTCATAGTCTGGCAGCATCCAGTCTTGCGGAAGACTAAGGTATGACATTCTCTTGTGGAATTGTAGAGGGTGTTGGGGCAACACGAAAAGATGGGGTATATAGCATTTTGCTTGTTGTTTACCAATACGAGGTGCCTCGGGATCTCATTAGCTCACCCCACCCTCCCCACTAAAAGATGTTAAGCGGTGAAGTAGTTGTGCGATTTGCAGTATCTTTTCCCTTGCTTACTCAAGACCTTTTCTCATGAAAGACAGCTTCGGCAAAAAAATGGGCGTGGCGCTGCTCGCTGCGTTTTGTGTGTTTTATCTGATCAATCCTACGGCCGGGGTTTTCGAACTTCTGCCCGACAATATTCCTTTTTTGGGAAATGTGGATGAGGGTCTGGTTTCTTATGTGTTGTTTAGCTGCATTGAGTATTTCAGGGGACGCAGGATTGGGATTTTTGGTAGTAAAAGCGACAACCAGGATCTGCTGAAGAAAGAATAATCTGTCTCGTGGCGTGCGGTTGATTTTGGCTATCTTGCTCACCCAGCCAAACATTTGACCATGCGCAGCAAAGAAACTCCCCGGAAGCTTTTTTTATTGGATGCTTATGCTTTGATTTTCAGAGCGTACTACGCCTTTATCCGGGCTCCCCGAATTAACTCCAAAGGACTAAACACGTCGGCCATATTTGGATTCACCAATGTACTTCTCGATGTGATCCGCAACGAAAAGCCCAGCCACATTGCTGTAGCTTTCGACCCTCCCGGAGGTTCCTTTCGTGTGCAGGAATACGAAGAGTACAAAGCCAATCGTGACGCCACTCCGGAGGATATCAAGGTGGCGGTTCCCTATATCATGCGCATTATTGAAGCCTTCAACATACCGATTCTGATCAAGGAAGGATATGAGGCCGATGACGTTGTGGGTACCATTGCCAAGAAAGCGGAACAGGAAGGATTCACCGTGTACATGATGACTTCCGACAAAGATTACGGTCAGCTGGTTTCGGATCAGGTATTTATGTTCCGTCCGGGAAATGGCGGCAAGCCCCCCGAAATTTGGGGAATCCCGGAAGTTTGTGAAAAATTTGACATTGAACGGCCCGATCAGGTGATTGATGTGCTGGGGCTGATGGGGGATGCGGCCGATAATATTCCCGGAATTCCCGGAATTGGACAAAAAACTGCTGCCAAGCTTTTGAAGCAGTATGATTCTGTTGAAGGGTTGATTGCCCATAGTCATGAGTTGAAAGGCAAGCAAAAGGAAAATGTGGAACAGTTTGCCGAACAAGGCATGATGTCGAAAATGCTGGCTACGATCATTACCGATGTGCCCGTGGACTTTGACGAAGCTTCCTTGATCTATGAGGAAATGAATCAGGAAGCGCTCAAGGAGCTGTTTGAAGAACTCGAATTCCGTTCTCTTGCGAAGCGCGTGTTCCAGGAAGATTTGAGTCCGGCGGGGGGGACATCTGAGGGTGGAACTGTCACGGAACGCAGCGGACAAATCGCCTTGTTTTCGGACGAGGAAATGGAGGTGGCCATTTCAACGGATAAGGACACTATCGAAACGGTGGGGCACTCCTACCATTTGGCGAATGCCGAAAAAGACTTGAACGAATTAATAGCCAAACTCGAAAAAGCACCAAGCTACTGCTTTGATACGGAAACCACCGGGATTGACCCTCTCGTGGCCGATATTGTGGGCATGTCCTTTGCCATAGAGCCCCACGAAGCCTGGTATGTGCCCACCCCACCCGACCGGGAAGGAGCGATACGCGTGATTGAACGTTTTCGCCATATACTGGAAGACCCGAAGAAGGAAATTGTTGCGCAAAACCTGAAGTACGATTACAAAATCATGTACCGATACGGGGTTGAAATTGGCAATAAGGCGTTTGATACCATGATTTCGCATTACCTCATGAATCCCGACATGAAGCACGGGATGGATGTATTGTCGGAAGTGTACCTCAACTATAAACCGGTGTCCATTGAGACGCTAATTGGGAAGAAGGGCAAGAATCAGAAAAGCATGGCCGATGTGGATCCTGCGCTGGTGGCCGACTATGCCGCAGAAGATGCCGATGTCACGCTGCGACTGAAACTGCTTTTTGAGCAGGAGATGCAACAGGAACACCTGCAATCGCTTTTTACCGATATTGAAATTCCGCTTATTAAAGTGCTGGCGCACATGGAGATGGAAGGTGTGAATATCGACAAGGAGGCGCTGCACAAATTTTCCGATGAACTGGGAGTGTCTATTGCGCGCCTGGAAGGTGAAATTCATGAACAAGCAGGCGAAGTCTTTAATGTAGATTCTCCCCGACAACTGGGCGATATCTTGTTTGAAAAACTTAAAATCTCTTCGAAGGCGAAGAAAACCAAGACCGGACAATACGCCACTAGCGAAGATATTTTGAGCAGGCATGAGCACGATCATCCTATTGTTCCCATGATTTTGGAATACCGGCAGCTGCGCAAATTGAAGAGCACCTATGTAGATCCCTTGCCGGAGATGACGCATCCGCAAACGGGACGGGTTCATACCCAGTACATGCAAACCGTAGCGGCGACCGGCCGATTGAGTTCCAATAACCCCAATTTGCAGAACATTCCCATCCGCACGGAGAAAGGGCGGGAAATCCGCAAGGCGTTCATTCCGCGTAGCGACGAATTTTTACTACTATCGGCCGATTACAGTCAGGTGGAGCTACGGATCATCGCCGCGTTGAGCAAGGACGAGCACATGTGCGCGGCGTTCAACGCCGGAGAGGACATTCACAAAGCCACGGCGGCACGCGTTTTTGGAGTGCCACTGGAAGAGGTGGATCGGGACATGAGAAGCAAGGCCAAGGCGGTGAATTTTGGAATCATATACGGACAGGGGGCATTTGGATTGGCTCAGAATCTGAACATCAGCAGGAAGGAAGCCAAGGAAATCATTGACAGTTATTTTGAGCAGTTTTCGAGTTTGAAAAGCTACCAGGAGGCCAATATTGAATTTGCACGAGCCAACGGATATGTTGAGACGCTCATGGGGCGGCGACGGTATTTGAAGGATATTCATTCGGCAAATGCTGTGGTGCGCGGTTTTGCGGAGCGCAACGCCATCAATGCACCGATACAAGGCACGGCGGCCGACATCATCAAAATAGCCATGATTGATATTCACAAGGAGTTCCAAAAAGCCGATTTCAAGTCGCGCATGATCATGCAGGTGCACGATGAATTGGTATTTGACGCCCACAAGGATGAGGTGGAGATTATACAGCCTATTATTCGCGACAAGATGCAGAATGCGGTGAAGTTGATTGTGCCGTTAAAGGTGGATATGGATTTGGGGATTAATTGGCTGGAGGCGCATTGATGGGAAAATGAAAATTCAGAATGGAGAATTCAAAATGCCTCCCATCTAATGGGTGGATGAGCGGAACGACCGGTTCCATTGCTTTTTACTTCTTGCTAATTTCGGCATAAGGCTTTTTATTGACCTTTCGATACTTTGCCTTGATGCAAAGTATCCAAAAATCAAGTCGGGAAAAAAGCTTCCTCCCGCTCTGGACTTTCTTTACGCTTTTCCGGGGACGCCGGAAAAGCTAAAAGCCCATTCACACACCCGCCGGCCCGCTTTCCCCGACGTTGCCATCGCACTTTTTTTGGTAGAACGTGATTTTGAGTTTTGTAGAGCTTTTAATGGCAAAAAAACGGAACACTGAACAAGGATTAACGAACGCTGAATTCAGAATTTTTACTTCTTTATTCGTTGATCAGTGTTCCTTGTTCGAATTACATGTAGGTGATATTAATGTCTAATTAGGCTCGTTTCGGCTGCGCTCAACGACCGGTAGTATTTAATGGGTGGTCATTGCCAATAATTGAAGCAAGCACGGAATCATTTTGAATTCTCACTCTCCAACCACCAGCCGCAACGATGCTCCATTCACCTGCCCGCTTTGCTCGATGCGCACGTTAATTACATAGACTCCCGATTCGAGAGTGCCGCTTTGTAGTTGGAGGTAGTGAAGTCCGCGCGATAAGTAGCCTTGATCTACAGTAGTAATCCATTTGCCTTGTGCTGAATACACTTCATAATGCACTTCACCTCCTTTAAATAAGGCGATTTGCATTGTGGCAGTCCCGGAGGTTGGATTGGGGTAGACTCCTAAAATGGTGAGATCGGCAGGAAACTCTGACTGTCCGGATTCTCCCTCCACATACGGACATTGAGGCGCCATTAAGGCGGTATTGTCCGGACCACTGCTCGCGGAACCGGCCGTGTGAAGGAAGCGCGAACCGTTGTCTACGGCATATTTGGCACCCACAAAACTTCCCCAGTCGGGAACAGAAATATTGTCCATAAAGTACCAGTCGCCCTGACACTTGGATGGCGTTACATCGAGCAAGACATAGCCATGATGCGTAAGATCAACAAATTCAACATGCGGATTGAAAAACTGAATGGTATTTATACCCACTTCCACAGGCGAACCGGTAGAAGTCACGCTGGTCACTACGAATTCCACGCCGGCACTTCCGGTTTCGGAATTTTCATTGTAATTGGCCAGCGGTAAATTATTGGCCCACGAGGTATGAAAATCACCCGTCAACACCACCGGATTTACCACATTCTGCCCTTGAATGGTGCTGTAGAACCAATCCCTGTCGGCCTGATACCCGTCCCATTGATCCGTATTCACCTCCAACCCCAAAATTTCCAATGGCGCCATCATCACCTGCTGGGCAAAGATGTTCCATTGCGCATCAGACGATTGCAACTCACTTACCAGCCAGGATTTTTGTCCGGCACCCAACAAATTGCGATTCGGGTCGTCCACGGCCCCTGAGCCTATGTCTACCTGTTCGTCGCGCGCCTCAATACGTGTGTCCAGCACATAAAACCGTATAAGATCTCCCCAGTCAATAGTGCGGCGTATCAGGTTATCTCCTTGCTCCCGCACCGGCATCCATTCAAAATACGACTGCCAGCCATTGCCCTTTCTGACTTCCCAATCCCCCTCTCCCGGATTGTGATTCTGCGCCCCTCCGGTCCAGGCGTTATTGGCAAATTCATGATCATCCCACACCGTAATCCACGGGTACTGCTGATGCAACTTCCTCAAATCCTCATCCAGCTTGTAATGTGAGTGACGAATGCGATAATCCTCCAACGTAATAATTTCGTTCTCCGGTTCATTTTGCCGGCCATCTATAAAAGCACTGAAACCACCCACCTGGTACTCATATATATAGTCTCCCAAATGTAAAATGGCCTGGATATCATTCTTCACAGCCAATTGCTTATACGCATTAAAATAGCCATGCTCATAGTTACTGCATGACATCACCGCAAAGCGCGCGTGATTTACACTCCCCACCGGCAAAGTGCGCGAGCGACCTCTTAAACTGTATAATCCAAACGCTTCAAAGTCATAATAATACCACGTATCAGGTTCCAGCCCCTCTACATCTATTTTCACGGTAAAATCACGAGAGGCCGTCGTTTCAAACACTCCGTTTCCCACCAGCTCAGTCATTCCCGTATCAAGCGCCATCCTCCAGGATACGGCAATAGTGTCTTGTCCTTCCTCCGGCGTAACGCGCGTCCAAATCACCACACGATCGGCCAGCGGATCGCCCGAAGCCACGCCGTGGTAAAACGGGTACAAATCTTCACAGGGCAACGAACGCAGATTTTGCGCGTTGATCGGAGCTGAATGAAAGAGGAAGGACAAGCCAAATAGGATGGGGAGTATAGCAGTTTTCACAGGCCAATTCACATTAAGGGGTTGACAACTGACAGCTAATTTAATGGGAACAAGGAGTGTTTTGATGAACTTGCTCACAAATATTCCGGACATGGTTTATAATGTTATCCCCCCGGGGACATCAAGCGACCAGGTCGTTGATTTCCCCACTACCAGACAAGAGCTCATCCGGATGAATGAAGAAGTCGAGAGACTGAAAGCTGAAAACCAGCGCCTCGAAAGGGAGCTGGCTGAACGAGAAACAGCCGTACAGAATCTCTTCTCCTACATACACGGAGCCGGAGCTTGAATGTTATCTGCATACCAAAGAGTCACCCTACGAAATTAAACCACCTCACACCGAGGTGGTTTTTCATTTTTTACCCGTCCCAATGCGTAAGGCCAAGATTTGCTATTCACCCGAGTTTGAGTAATACATGTCGGTTGATGTACACCTCATAATACACATGAAACCGTATCCAAGCACGCAAAAAAAAATCCCGCCGGTGGCGGGACTCTCATCAAAGCCAAATTTCTCTTGCAGGTAGGGCTTGATTGAAAAATGGAAGCACCCGGCTTGTTGTGGTACACCGCCTGACCGGTGCTCCGGGTGCTCCATGGTTGTAAATACATCTTCGAGAAATGCTTTTACCTAATGCTGCTTAGAAACCGTACGCGCACCTCCCCCACTTTCTTGGCAGCACCTCCATTTTTTTTATTTTTTTTTTGCGCCTGCAGGAATTGTTGCCTTTTCCTGCATGGTTTGCCTGTTTTAGTCAATGCGGTGGCATTCGCCAAATGGTATCCAAGAATATGCCCTAATTAATGTTCAGATTTTCAAAGAGATCAACGATATTTACGCTTCTCATAAAGAAACCTGTAAATAACATGAAGCATACACTCTCTGTTTTGCTGCTCCTGTTTGCCATTAATGCATGGAGCAACAATAATCCGGAATTCAACGATGATCCATTATTGGTTACGTTCTACCCTGCGAAGGACATGGTCTATGACCTCCATACTCAACAGGTCCTCAGGGAACAAGCTGCCTGGCAAAATTTCGTTGCCGCGCATGGCACCTGGTATGTTCACTTCAATGAACAAAACCAAAAGCCCCACCGCGCATACGGTCAGCCTATTTCCACCTACGGTTCAACACCGGCCGAGCAGGCGTTGAATTTCGTGGAAAACTACTTGGGCAACTTCAACATCCCAACCAGTGATCTGCAACTTACTTCGACCCCCGAAGGTCGCAAGTACCAATATGTAAACTTCCGTCAGACCTATCAAGGTTTGGACATCCTCAACAGCCGACTCATGGTGAAACTGTTCAACGGACAGGTCATTATGTTTGGAGCGGATGTATTCAGTGACATTGAATTGGATACCAATCCTTCACTGGCTGAAGATGGGGCATTGGCCGCTGCGCTGGCCGACATTACACTTCCGGTGACGTCGACAACCGTGCAAGGTCTGAGCATTATCGCTGTCCCAACCGGATACAGCAATACCTACCACCTGGTATATGAGGTTCAGGTAAATACATTGTCTGCCACCGGCATACCTGCAAACTACCACACCCTCGTGGATGCTCACACCGGAGAAATCATGTACCGCGACAACCTGGTGCGTCACATCGATAACTGTCCGACCTGTGCAAAGAAAAAGAAGGTACTCACCATGGGAATGCTGAACGTGAGCGGAAACGTGAGCGCTGAAGTATATCCTATTGGTCCTTATGAAGGAACTTCCACAGAAGGACTTCCTTTCCTTGAAATCAACACAGGCGGTGACACATTCTATACAGATATCGACGGCAACTTCACAACGACCGTGACGGGACCTTCGATGGCAACGATTCCATTGAGCGGTTTATGGTCAACGGTGTACACCAACAATGTGACTCCTTCTCTCAACACCAATCTGGTTGAAGGAAATAATAATGTGTCGTATGATGGATCAGCAAACATTAAAGAACTGTCGGCCTATCGCAGCGTGAACCTGATCCATGAGCACATGAAGCAGTGGATGCCTGCCAACTTCACATCGTTGGACTACTCAATGGTAACCAATATTGATGTTGACGGGGAATGCAACGCATTTTACGATGGTACCATCAACTTCTTCGATATCGGAGGAGGTTGCAACGCAACATCGCTGATTGCCGACGTAATTTACCATGAATACGGTCACGGCATTAATGACAAGTACTACCAAACGCAAGGCGAATTCTTCACCAACGGAGCCATGGGAGAAGGATATGCCGACTTTTGGGCGATTTCACTTACCGACAACCCGCATCTTGGTCAAGGATTTTACACGGACAACGAAGACGGTATTCGTCGGTATGATGAAGATCCAAAAGTGTATCCGGTAGACCTTGTCGGCGAAGTACATGCCGATGGCGAAATCATTATGGGAGCATGGTACGACACGCATTTGCTCATGGGAGCAGATTGGGACGCTACTTTGGAACTATTTGTTGAAGCCTATGGTGGATTGCAAGCTACTACCTTCAATGGAAATGAAGGTGCCGCATTCGTGGACGTACTCCTCGACGCTCTGCAAGCGGATGATGACGATGGCGACATTTCAAACGGTACTCCCAACGATGCATCCATAGTTGATGGATTTTACATGCACGGAATTACCTTGATCTCCAACGCTACCCTCAACCACGATGATATTGAAGAACACGAAGCGAATCAGGACATTGACATTGTAACCGGATTGATCCTCAACTTTCCATTTAGTCAGTACCTCAGTCAGGGATCGGTATTCTACCGTATTAACGGAGATACCGACTGGTCATCGGCACCATTGGAATTGCAATCGGGCATTCAATACAGTGCCACTATTCCGGCTCAACCGGAGGGCACAGTAGTTTATTACTACCTCGGACTAGAAGACATCTATGGCCACCTGAGTGGTATACAGCCTGTTGGTGCTGAATTGGACGACCCCAACCTGCCGTACGTGATTGTGGTAGGATCATCTGTAATACTGGAACACGATTTCGATTTCTCTGAAGATCTTGGCTTCTGGCAGGCTGGTGTAGCAGGCGATAATTCAACCACAGGAGATTGGGAATTTGACACTCCCGTTGGTTCGTTTGGCACATTCGGAGATTTGAGCACGGTTGTAGCACCCTACGAGGACCACACTCCCGGCGCAGGTGAATTCTGCTTTGTGACAGAAAATACGGTAGATCCAACTGCAGGAATTGGTACCAATGACGTAGATGGCGGACACACCACCCTGCGTTCGGCAAATATCGACCTTACTGAATTCTCTAACCCAATTGTAGCATACTGGCGCTGGTACACCAATGCACCTCCGTCAGGGGCGAACCCCGGACAAGACTGGTGGTACGTGCAAGTTTCAGACGATGGAGGAGACAACTGGACGTTTATTGAGGAAACACGCAGTCAGGACATCAAATGGCGTCGAAATGCCTTCCGGGTTCAGGATTATGTGGATATCACAGATGAGTTCAGAATGCAGTTTATTGCTTCCGATTCAACCCATATCGGTCAATACCTTGACGGTGGATCGTTGATTGAAGCAGCCCTCGATGACATTCTTGTTTATGAAGCGGGCATTGAAGACAATGTGGAAGAGCTCGCTCAACAAACTTTCATTAGTGTATATCCAAATCCGGCCACGGATGTGCTTTTCGTTAACATCCGCTCACAACAGGGTGAGAAGGTTAGCATCCAACTCGTTGACCTGACCGGCAAGGTGGTAATCGATCAGCGCACCAAAGCATCTGCGGCCGATTCAAAACACCGCATTGACTTGGGAGATTGCAGTCCGGGCATGTACCTGCTCCAAGTGAAAGCAGGAGACAAGCTCATGAGTGAGAAAGTAACCATTCGAGAATAACCAACTTCGTTGGAATATGATAAAAGGCTGTTCATTTGGACAGCCTTTTTCTTTGGTGAGAACACGGAATGAAAATG
>JAGQVX010000071.1 GCA_020437755.1 Flavobacteriales bacterium | reverse complement strand
CGGAGTATATCCATTATTTCAGTGGCGACGGGCCTTACCGGGTCACCATGAATGTGATCATGGCCAATGGTTATGCGTTTAAGTACGTTGAGAACGTGGCGCCATATGAAAATACGTGTGCAGCCAGTGTTCAATTTGAAGCCGTACCGGTTGATCCGGAAGCAGTGGCTGTGTCGCAGGTACGCGTGGAGTACACCAATGACAACGGCGTTGTGTATTCGAGCTATCACCCCGATGTAGAAGAGGATCCAGACCGTACATTTGAAGTGCTTTCCATTACGGATTATGATGCCACTTCAACCGGACTGGAAACCCGTAAGGTCAATGTTTTATTCAGTTGCACACTTTACAATCAGCAGGATCCAAATGATACCATGCGTATCGACGATTTCACAGGATCAATTGCCGTAAGTTTCCCGCAGTAAGTGCTCTTTCTGAGTCCTTCACCTCATTTCATGATTTTCATGGTGTTCCGTACCGTGGTCGTTTTAAGGCTGCGCAATTCCCATTTGAAGTGTTCTATTGAGAATTATTCGGGTTGGGTGGAACCTGTAGCTGTTTGGTACACGCATGAATGGTTATCTTAGCGAACTATCGAAAAAGTATTTCGTTGGCGGAAGAACAATTGGACATACGTAAGCAACTGAATTGGCGCAAGATTCTGATTCCACTGGTGTTGGGAGTAGCCGCTTCGGTGTTTTTGCTCGTAAGGAGTCTGAACGAAGTAAAATTCGTGAAAGCCGGTCCGGATGAAGCGGGAGCATACGTGTGGCAGGATACAAATGGCAATGGAATGGTGGACTACAGTGATGCAGTCGAGTTCATTGCTTCTCCCAATGGGCAGTACGTGCAAAAAACCTTCACCGCTATGCTTGCTGAGCAGGAGTGGACGTTCTATTCGCTATTGGCCCTTCTTGGAGCGCTGCTGATGGTGGCCATTCGTGATTTTGGGTACATGTACCGCATTCGTTCGCTCACGGAGAAGGCTTTAAGCTGGCGGCAGAGTTTTGACATTATTATGTTGTGGGAGTTTGCTTCGGCGCTGACTCCGTCCGTTGTGGGAGGTTCGGGAGTGGCCATTTTTATTTTGAATCGAGAGGGGATTAATTTAGGACGAAGTACGGCAACGGTTTTTGTTACTGCTCTCATGGACGAGTTGTTCTACATCATTACCGTGCCTGTAGTGATATGGCTCATCGGCAGCGACGTTCTCTTTCCCGAGAGTTGGGGCGGGGGCACCGGGGGGGTAGAATCGGTTAAGGCTCTGTTTTACCTGGGATATGGTTTTATCGTCATGTTGACGACCATAATCTTTCTGTCGATCTTTTTCTTCCCGTATCGTTTCAAGCGACTGCTCATGAGCATTTTTTCGCTTCGTTTTCTCAAGCGATGGCTGAGACGAGCCACGCGAGTGGGAGAAGAGATTGTTATTTCGTCTGAAGAACTGAAAGGTCAACGGGCGGGGTATTGGATTCGTCCGTTCCTGGCCACCATGCTTTCCTGGACAGCCCGCTTCTTCACGTTAAATTTTATTTTTCTGGCCTTCATTCCTCATTTCAATCATTTTGTGGTGTATGGTCGTCAGTTGGTGATGTGGGTAATTATGCTCATCAGTCCGACACCCGGCAGTAGTGGTGTTGCGGAACTGGCGCTGGATAGTTTCTTCAAGGACATGCTCCCCAACGCGGTGGTGCTGCTTCTCATTACCTTGTTGTGGCGTTTGCTCACGTACTTCCCGTATTTATTCGTGGGAATTGCCGTATTACCCGGATGGTTGCGGAGGACGGCGGAGCGGTAGCCGAGTTCAGATTAAAATGAAGTGGGTGGTGCACGTAAATTGTGCTTTTCCGCAGGTTTTTAGAATCCTCCCTCTTCCCCAAATTTCCTACCTTCGCTCCTCGCAAAATCTGGCGAGCATTCAAGTTCAATTGTGTACGACATGGAGTATAAATTCGAAACCAAAACCATACATGCCGGCGTGGAACCGGATCCATCAACCGGGGCTATTATGACCCCTATTTTCCAAACATCTACTTACGTTCAGGATGGCCCGGGTGGTCACAAGGGCTACGAGTATTCACGCACGCACAATCCTACCCGCGCTGCGCTGGAGAAAAGCCTGGCCTTTTTGGAGAACGGTAAGTACGGATTGTGTTTTGGTTCGGGAATGGCAGCTATTGATACGCTCATGAAGGTCCTGAAGCCCGGAGATGAAGTAGTTTCTGTCAATGATTTGTACGGCGGTACGTATCGCCTGTTCACCAAAGTGTATGAGAACTACGGTATCAAGTTTCACTTTGTGAATGTGTCGGATCTCGCCGAACTCCGTGGAGCGGTCAACAATCGCACCAAGCTGATTTGGGTGGAAACGCCAACCAATCCATTGCTCAAGATTACCGATATCAAGTCGGTCGTTAGCATTGCAAAAGAGCGTGGAATCCTTGTGGCAGTGGACAATACTTTTGCCACTCCTTACAATCAAACGCCACTCGATTTAGGTGCTGATATCGTAATGCACTCCATGACCAAGTATATCTGCGGACATAGTGATGTGGTAATGGGTTGCCTGGTGGTGAAAGATGATGCGCTTGCTGAGCAGTTGTATTTTCTGCAGAATTCTGCAGGAGCAGTTCCCGGGCCCCAGGATTGTTTCTTGGCATTGCGTGGCATAAAAACACTGCATTTGCGCATGCAACGCCACAATGAAAACGGCAAGGCAATGGCGCAGTTCCTGAAGTCGCACCCGACAGTTGGGGACGTTTATTGGCCCGGTTTTGAAGACCATGAAGGCCATGAGGTGGCATCAAGCCAAATGCGAGGGTTTGGTGGTATGATTTCGTTCAACCTGCGAAGTGGAAAGCATGAAGACGCGGTCAGGATCCTTAAGAATACCCATTTATTTGCCTGTGCCGAGAGTTTGGGAGGCGTTGAATCGCTGATTGGGCACCCGGCCAGTATGACACATGCTTCGATTCCGAAAGAGGAGCGCGAGAAAAACGGGATTACCGATACGCTTATCCGTCTTAGTGTGGGCGTAGAGCATATTGATGACCTGATCAACGATTTGGCGAATGCCATGAACTAATCCTCGCAGGGAAATTTACCTTGTTGTGTTGGGTACAAGGCGTTGGTACGCAATAAGGGGTTGGATAACAATGGACAAAAAGGCAAAACCCTAACGAGAATCATTTGGCGAATGCCTGATTTTTAACTTCTTTACACCCATGGAAAAGGAACACATTGCAATTGTAGGTGCCGGATTGGTAGGAAGTATGCAAGCCTGCTATATGGCTCAAAGGGGATATCGCGTTTCGGTCTTTGAGCGACGTGGAGATATTCGCGAAGCAGAAATTGTGGCGGGAAAGTCAATCAACCTGGCATTATCCGATAGGGGATTTCGTGCGCTGGCGGGCATTGGTATGGAGGAGGCCATTCGGCAAATATCCATCCCCATGAAAGGGCGTATGATCCACGATGTGGAGGGTAACTTGAATTTTCAACCCTATAGCAAGGATGGCAAGTGCATTTATAGTGTTTCTCGAGGAGGGTTGAATCAACTCTTACTGGAACGTGCCGATGAGTACGAAGATGTAAGTCTGCATTTCAACGAAAAGTGCAAGGATTTTGACCTCCGAAACAATTCCATCACGTTCAAGAATACCGAAACCGGGGCGATTACCACGCATCATTTTGACCGGATTTTCGGGACCGACGGAGCATTCAGCGCAGTACGCGGGCGGCTTCAAAAGACCGACCGGTTCAACTATTCGCAGGAGTACCTGACGCATGGGTACAAGGAATTGGAAATTCCGCCACTACCCGGTGGAAAGCACCGCATGGAGGTGAATGCACTCCATATATGGCCCCGAGGAGAATACATGCTTATTGCGCTGCCCAATCTGGACGGTAGTTACACGGTCACGCTATTTTTCCCATTTGAAGGCAAGGTATCATTCGATACCCTCAACAGTGATGCAGCGGTTATGGAATTCTTCAGTACGACCTTTCCCGATGCGCTGGAGCACATGCCCAACTTGATGGAAGATTTCAATACCAATCCCACGTCATCTCTGGTCATGATTAAGTGCTTCCCCTGGCATTACGATGATGCCGTGTGTCTGATGGGAGACGCCGCGCATGCCATTGTACCTTTTTACGGTCAGGGCATGAACGCCGGATTTGAAGACTGTACCTATTTCAACGACTTGATGGACACCCACAACAGCGACTGGGAAGTGGTGTTGAAAGAATACTCACGCATTCGCAAACCTGCCGGGGATGCCATTTTGGAACTGGCTGTCCGCAACTATATCGAAATGCGCGATTTGACTGCGGATCCGCGATTTGTGCTTCAGAAAAAGATTGAAAAGCGATTTGCATTGCAGCATCCTCATTTGTGGATGCCGTTGTATGAGCAAGTCACATTTTCGCACATTCCGTATGAAGATGCCCTGGAACGTGGAGATATTCAAAACGGCATTATGAAGCGCGTTATGGATCGCGACGACATTGAGGACGTGTGGGATTCTGCGGAAATAGAAGAAGCCATTATTGCCGAAGTGCAACGCTTGCAGTTAGAGGCGTTGTAGGCACCTGGTATGTAGGAGTTGTGGTTTTAACCGACTGCCTGCTGACTTCTTCTTCACAACGTGGCTGTGGCCGTTGTGCATCTCATCTTTGCCTTGTTCATAACACATTGTGCCTGTTTTCACGTTTACCGAATAGGAATGTAACTTGCCGGTATGATCAAGCTCAGATTTCTCATCGTTTTACTGTTGTTGACCAATGTGGTTTTGCATGCGCAAAATGGTCGGCAAGACAGGCCATTGTATAACCTGAGTGATACACGTTGGTTGAACAAAGGCTGGTACTTTGCTCCGGGAATTACCTATACGCTGCCTACGCGTTTTAACCGGGACGAACAACGGCTGATCCTCAATGATGTAGGATCGGTAGATACGCTGTTTGCCGGCAGCTTTCAGCAGCGAGGCAAAGTAGGTGTTTATCTCGAAGCAGGTCGACATCACCTTACCGACCGTATTTACCTCATTCATGACTTTGACTATGGACTGGGATTCAAGTGGTTTCGGGGAGAAGAGACGTTCAATGGAATGATCATGAATCCATTGGATAGCTCTGTTTTTCCAACATCCAATATCGGTAGGTTTAGCGAAGGGTTTATCTCGGCACACGGCAATGTAAACAACATTATTCAATTGTCTGACCGCCAGTTCATCATGAATTCGCTAGGTGCAAATGTGGATTTTCGACTGTTTCAGTCCAACACTTACGCCGGACCGACAACCGGCATGGTACAGGCGTTTCCCGGAACCTTTCTGGCGCAACTGCACTACCGTTTTGGATTCGGGTTTAAGGTTCGGTCGGGCTTGTTCATTGTCCCGTCGATTGAAACACCCATTCTCACCGTCGTCCCCTTCGACGATGGCAAGTCCACCTTGCAGTACTTCAGCTCCCGTTACCGTCCGCTGTTGATTTCGATACGCATTATGTTGCTCGACAAGCGCAAGTCGGCCGATTGTACCGGAAAGGGCGACGGCAAGACCGGACATGAATTGTGGGACAAGAACATGAACCGGAAGTACAAGCGTCACTAGCTCGAACGGGTCAAGAGACTATTTGTGTTGACTTGAGAGCGGTATTATCCTTTGCATTTCGTGAGGTTTGGGAATCGGGATTCGCATGAATTATTCGTTTGTGCGGGTGATCCTTTCCAGGGTATTGAATTGGGGATTTACGGGTGCGGAATGACGGAAAGTTTTTTACATTTGCAGCCCCTTAGCGGAGATGGCCCGGTAGTTCAACTGGATAGAATATCAGATTTCGGCTCTGAGGGTTGGGGGTTCGAATCCTCCCCGGGTCACAGAACAGTGTAAAGTGTGAGTAGTGGGCAAGAGCTTGCTACTCATGCTGACTGCTGTTGGCAGACAAAGCCACAATTCCCCGGCTTTAGCGTTGCGATTGAATTGGAACTCACATGAAGTTCTTCGAATAACAGGGCACTGCCTGTTCTTGAACTTTGTTAACGCGATTTTCACAAACACCCCGTTCTTCCCCCGTCTACCGGCACGTTGATGCCATTGATATAACTGGCTGCCGGTGAGGCCAGAAAAGCTATGGCGTTGGCGATTTCCTCGGGTCGGGCTATGCGTTTCATGGGTGAGGCGTTGGCCATGGATTGTTTTACGGCGTCCACTTCTGCACCTGTTTTTTCGGCTTTGGTTTCGATGATCGACTTGAGGCGAACCGTATCCGTCGCTCCCGGGAGTACGTTGTTGACGGTTATGTTGAATTGTCCCAGTTCGTTGGCCAGCGTCTTCGACCAGTTGGCCACCGCTCCTCTTACGGTGTTGCTCACTCCGAGGTTGGCAAGTGGTTGTTTGACGGATGTCGAAATAACATTGATGATGCGGCCATACCCGGCTTTTTTCATTCCGGGAACAAGAGCCTGGGCCATAATGTGATTGCACACCAAATGGTTGTTGAAAGCAATGCGAAATTCTTCCACCGGTGCATCAATGGCTTGACCTCCGGGAGGGCCTCCAGTGTTGTTGACCAGTATATGCGCAGTATGCTCACCGGCCCATGCTTCTATGGCTTCTTGCAGATGATGAGGGTGGCTGAAATCGGCAACAATATAATCGTGCTCCTGATTATTCATTGCAGAAAGTTCCTGGCGTAAATGCTGAAGTTTCTCCTCATTGCGGGCAACAAGGATGATTCTTGCGCCCAAAGTGGCTAATTCCTGAGCTGCAGCCCATCCAATACCTTGGGTGCTTCCACATACAACGGCTGTTTTGCCGGTCAAATTCAAATCCATGCCCAAATATAGCACTCACCCCTGATTTAAAGTTCGGAATTATTCATTGGCTCAACTGCGCGGCTAATTCAAGGACCAGTCAGTTTTCGGAAGAGTGTGGGGTGCTGAGAAAGTAATATGGGAATGAGCAGACATGTTCCTACATGATATTCAGACGATTATCAGTTTTTATGGGGATCAATTACCCGTTAAAGTGAACCCAAAAAGCTTAATTTCGTATGCAAGACTACAAATCGAGTATTATGATCAAACCCGGGATATTTTTTGGATACGTCGCTGTCATGGCGCTGGCACTTTTCGCCGCGTGTAATGGTCAAAGCGATGGAGGAGCCGCCGACGTAAATCTCGGTCCGGATGACAGTCTGATGGTTATTTCCGAGCCTGGCTTCGAGATGAAGGTGGTGCTGTCCAAGACACTGCTTGCCAATGATCCGGCGCGCATACGTTACGACCAGAACCTGGGACATCTTGAAGTTTCGGTGGGAGATCATTTTGACTTACAGCTTATTGATGACAGTATGGACGTTAATCATATCAAGGCTGAACTTCAGGAAGATCAACTCATGTCTTATATTTTCCGTGACGCAGGCACGAATCAACTGGATTATGAAGCCGTACTGCCCGACGGAAATGTATTGTCGCACTATTACATGGGTCTGCATTCCATTGGTGGCAAGACCTATTTTATTCGTACCAACCCCGACAAAGAATTCACCCGCATGCAGGTTGATAAAATGAAGTCGGCCATTCGTACCATGCATTAATTCGAAAACCTCATATTTGCTTTACAACCAACCTCTATGAATAAGTTGATTCGAATTGTCCTCACTTCATTATGTGTTTTACTTGCCAGTGCTTCTTTTGCTACAGACATTGTGCTGAAAGGCGTGTATCAGGGTAAGGATTTGTACGTTAAGAATCCATTTGGAGGCGAGGGCGTTGGGTTTTGTGTGTACCAGGTAATGGTCAATGGTGAAGTGACCTCGGATGAAGTAAATTCCAGTGCCTTTGCTGTGGATCTTGCGCAGTACGCTTTCAAAATTGGCGACCCGGTGGTGATCACCATACGACACAAAGACGATTGCGAGCCCAAGATCATCAATCCGGAATCCATTCAACCTCGGTCTACTTTTGAAATACAGGAAATTCAGCTCGATGCTACCGGCAAGCTTACCTGGGCGGCAACCGGTGAGACCGGCGTACTGCCTTACGTGGTGGAGCACTTTAAGTGGAATAAGTGGGTAGCCGTAAGCGAAGTTAAAGGCAAGGGGTCTCCTGAACGGGCAGAGTATTCGACCT
Source organism: Flavobacteriales bacterium (assembly GCA_020437755.1). Lineage (GTDB taxonomy): Bacteria > Bacteroidota > Bacteroidia > Flavobacteriales_D > Sanyastnellaceae > JADFAK01. The sequence goes on along the minus strand of JAGQVX010000071.1, from coordinate 10,418 downwards.
CTGTTCGTCTGGTGAACGGCGAAAATCAAGTCCGACTAAAGCAAATAGACGGTGATGGTGTGCGATATTCAAAAGTGGTCAAAGTCTCTGTTGATCAAGGCGAGGTAACCATGCTGCATACTAAGGTATTTGACAAAATTGAATTTTCACGAGCCACCGATTTCGAGCTTTACAGCGAGTATGGAGAGCTCATGGCTACCGGATATGGTCCTGTAATCGACACATCCGACCTGAAACCCGGAGTGTATTATGTGAACTACGGTTCGCATTTTGGCGAGAAAGTAACGCGCAAGCAGTAATCCGCACACTGCACAGCACCGATCTGTGTGAATCTACTAGCTGCTGCCTTGGAATTCGGGTGGCAGGGTTCCCATTTGCCGAATGGCAGCTTCCTGAACGCAACCACGTCTAAAGCCTGAAAAGTGTCGTGAGATTGCACTATTTTCGCGGTATGAACAAGATTGAACACCTGGGAATTGCCGTGAAAGACATTGCCCAATCCAATCAGATTTTTGAGGATATCCTCGGCATTGCGGCTTATAAGCAGGAAGAGGTGGAGTCCGAAGGCGTGAAAACATCGTTTTTTCAAGTGGGCGAGAGTAAAGTGGAACTGCTTCAGGCCACCAACGACGAAAGTCCGATCCATAAGTTCATCGAAAAAAAGGGCGAAGGAATTCATCATATTGCCTTTGCGGTGGATGATATCCATGCCGAGATTGCGCGCCTTACCGGGAAAGGATATCGCATGATCAACGAGCAGCCAAAATCCGGTGCCGACGGAAAGATTATCGCCTTTTTGCATCCGAAATCGGGCAATGGGGTGTTGATTGAACTTTGTCAGGATGCTGAATAGCTTTACCATATCCGCGATTAAGAGAATTTTAAAGGCACACATGAAAACTGCCAATTTCACGTTATTGTCCCGTAAAACAGCCAAAGCCAATTGTTCATGAGAATCCTCATTTTACTGATATTCAGTTTAATATCTACTCATTTTGCCGCTCAGGTAGCCACCGGAGAATGGAGAGATCATTTCCCTTACGGCAATGCGATCGACGTGTGCGGTGGTGAAGACGGAATTGTTTATTGCGCTGCTGATGCCGGCGTTTTTGCCTTTGACCGCCGAGACGGCAGCATAGAGCGAATTACCAAAGTCAACAAGCTTTCCGATACCGGAATCAGTTCCATTGGGTACAACCGTGATGTGAAGGTGTTGGTGGTAGGATACACCAATGGAAATGTGGATCTGGTGTACGAGAATAATGCGGTGAACATGCCCGATATCGAGCGTAGCAGCATATTGGCCAATAAGACCGTCAACGACATTTATTTTGTAGGCAACGAGGCTTTCTTATCGTGCGGGTTTGGAATCGTTGTGGTGGATTTGGTGGAAGCTGAAGTGAAGGACACCTACATTATTGGTGATCTCGGTAATTATGTGGGCATCAACGACCTCGCAACCGACGGATCCGAGTGGTTTGCCGCTACGGATGCGGGCTTGTATCGCGCGCCCTTGAATCATCCTTTTTTGGCCAACTATGAAACCTGGGAAATCGATGCGAACTATGGATCTGACACCACGGTGAAGTACATTGAATATGCAGAAGGTTACTATTACCTCGTGTTGGGTGATTCGGAAGAGAACGAACTGGTATGGGGGACGGATGGCGAAACCTGGCAGACCAACAGCAATTTCTCGGGTTCTTCGATTCGCACCATTTTCGCCGGAATGGGACGTGTGATGGTGGGGACGTATGGTACCTGGTTCAACTTCAACTACGAATTTGGTGAGCCTGTATTGTGGGGCGAAATTCTCGGATATCAAATGCTGCCCAATGCCATGACCATCGACAATGAAAACAGTCCGTGGGTAGCCAACTCTACCGGAGGTCTTGTGGGGCATGATAAATTCGTAAACAAGTACCAGGCGATGCCCGATGGACCACAGGATGCAAAGATCAGAAGACTAGATGCTTACAACGACAACATTTGGATAGCAACCGGCGGCGCTGATGGCGCGTGGGTAAGCACCTGGAATGGGTCGGGAATTCACGGGTTGGTTCACGAGCAATGGATCAATCGAGGTAAGTTTAACGATGAATCCATGTTTGACCTCATGGACGTGGCCATTGATCCCACCAATACCGATCATGTTGTTTTTGGGTCGTGGGTTGTGGGACTCGTTGAGGTACTCGACGGAGAATACTATGAAGTCATTGACAATACCAACAGTTCGCTGTCCCTGGTGGACTACGGAGGTATTGACAGGGTAGCCGTGGGTGGCGTGGATTTCGATTTGAACGGCAACCTGTGGTTCACCAACACGGTGTCCAATACTCCTCTTCACGTCCGCACAAAATCCGGCACGTATCAGTCATTCGATTTTAGTCCGGAGGTAACCGAAAGCACCATGATTACTGAAGTCCGTGCTACGCAGCAAGGCTATGTGTGGTGCGTGCTTCCCAATGGTAAAGGACTTTTGGTACTGGACCATAAAGGAACCCTCACCAATACCAGCGACGACCAGTACATTGTGCTCGATAATGAGGAAGGAAACGGCGGATTGCCCATTGATGAGGTGATATGCATCGAAGAGGATCTCGACGGCGAAGTGTGGGTGGGCTTGTTGCAGGGATTGGCGGTTTTCTATGCTCCTGAAGCGATTTTCACCGGGGAGAATTTTGACGCGCAACAAATTCTTATCGAACAGGATGGCAATGTCCAGATTCTACTCGAGACTGAAACCGTAAACTGCATCGAAATCGACGGTGCGAACCGCAAGTGGGTGGCTACGGCCAATTCAGGTGTTTTCTTGTTGAGCGCCGATGGAATTGATCAAATTCATCATTTTACGGAGGATAACAGTCCGCTTCCCTCCAACAACGTACTCGATATTGCTATCAATCACGCCTCCGGAGAGGTGTATTTCGGCACTGAACGAGGTCTGGTAAGTTTCCGCAGTGATGCTACCAATTTTGTGGAGGACATGGACAACATCAAGGTGTATCCCAATCCGGTGTTGCCTACCTACACGGGGGTTATTTCCATCGACGGGCTCTCTCGTGATGCGGATGTCAAGATCTCTGATGCTTCGGGAAATGTGGTATTTCAGACTACCGCTCAGGGGGGGCGCGCCACGTGGGATGGTAATAATTTCTACGGCAATCGCGTGAGCTCGGGTGTGTACTTCATCCACGCATCCACCACCGATGGCGAGTCGCGCGGAGTGGGCAAGGTAGCCTTCGTGAAGTAATCATTTGGCGCATGCCACAGGATGCTTCAAGGTATGGCATTCGCCAAATGAAGCACTGCACACCTGTTATTAATGGGCAGGCGGTATGCGAAACGTCAATTCCACATCAGGACCCTTCAGGTTTTTCTCCAATTGCGAAAATTCGGCCGGATGCGCTGAATTGCAGATGGTGCCATCTTTTAAATGATGAATCACATCACAACTTTCTTTCAACGTAGAAAAAATGTGCGAGGAGATAATGACGGTTTTTTCACGCTTGCGCAATTCTTCCAACATCCTCACAATGAGCATGTTGCTATGGATGTCTACACCATTGAAGGGTTCGTCCAACAAGTAAACCGGCAAGTCGAGGAGCAACAATGCCATGAGAGCCAACTTCTTTTTCATCCCCGTGGAATATGTTGAGGCATACTGTTCGAGCGGTAGGTCAAACAGATTGTATTCGGCAAAGGGAGGAACCTGGCGTTCGTGTGCGTTGAATTGCAATCGCAAGTATTCAGTTCCTGTCATGAATGGAAAGAAAAACGGATCGGTGGAGAGAAATCCCAAGTCTCGCCTCAGGTTCAACTTTCCGGCGTCAATGGAGCCCTGGAAGTCCTCCAGTTGTGCAATGCACCTGAACAGCGTGGTTTTACCCGCACCATTTTCACCTACAATACCATGTATCCTTCCGGCTTCAAGTTGGAGATCAACACCCCGTAGTACCTCATGAGTACCGAATGATTTTCGAAGCGTTTGGATGGAGATCATGACAGGTACGTTTTAAGTTTCTGAACCGACTTCAAGAAGAAGAATGGAATGATGCCCAGTAAGAAGGGCGGAAAAACGAACGAATAGGCGATGAGCATTCCGCTTTTTACTCCCAATTTGTAAGGATAATCGGAGTACTTGGCGCTGATCCAGGTGGCGAGGTACATCAGCCCCACGGTGAGAAAGGCCAGTTGCACTAAAATGAACTCGGGAAAGGCTAGAGCCAGCATTATACAGGCGGGAGCTACCAACAGTAGCGTATACATTGCACCCACGCCTATTTTCTTCCTTAAAAATTGAACAGGTGTGCACGTATAAATCATCAAGTACTCCAGGGGTTCCGGTTCGTTGTAATAACGCAAAGGGAGAAGTAAAAGGAGCACAAGGCCAAATGCTGACCAGTTGAAGTTTCCCGATTGGATACCTGTAATAATAATCAGGTAGAACATAACGATCAACGGCCAGCTTCGCCGATACCCTGAGCTGAATTCCCACGGAAATCGGCTAAAAGGGGAAGGTATGACCCATGTCGGCTTGCGTAAGGGGGTCCAGATAAACAATGGAACGAGTAAGGCTGCGATCGCCGAAGACACCCAATTCGAATGAACCGTTAACACTACCACAAAGGGCAATGCAGCGCCCACGTTTTCAAGCAGTCGGATGCGGATAAAAGTCCATTTGGCGAATGCCTGACTGAGAAACTGAACCCTGGCGGGATGATTGAGAATGGAAAGCGGCCATGCGCAGAAAGCGACCATGATCCAGGGGGCAAACGACGTTCGCACGTACAACCAGGTAGAAAGTACGATGAACAATACAGGTAGCGCCAGCCAACCCCATGCACCCGGAAGTCCCCACGAATTCATGCGGCGGGTGGCCATGTTGCGTTGAAGCAAGAAGAACTCACGAACGGTAGTGCTCATGCTACAAAATTACGACGCATTGAGTGGGAAGTTTCTGAATTGGGATTGGGGGTTATAAAGAAAAGCTTGTGGCAATATGACTGTACTGGCGGAAAAGAAAAAAAGCCATCACCGGGGAGCAGTGATGGCTTTCTGAATTCTATAATCGAGTTATCACGGACAAATATTACCAAACAAGCCGAGGAAGATCAGCATGTCGGCGGTAGTTGTTGCGCCGTTTTCGTCGAGGTCACCGAGGCATGGTCCGCTATTGCAGCCAAAATCTCCCAGGAACAACAGCAAGTCAGCTACATCCACTACGCCACTGTTGTCGAAGTCGCCTTCACAAGTGGTGCAAGAGGTGTATTCGCAGTTGCCATCGTCGCATCCTGCGGTTGAATCGTAGTTGCATGCTGTACTGTCGATGCAACCGGGATAGGTGCATGACCCATCGTCGCATCCGGCAGTTGAATTGTAGTTACAAGCGGCATTATCTGTACAACCCGGGTAGGTACAAGATCCGTCGTCACAACCTGCGGTTGAATCATAATTGCAGGCAGCGCTATCGATACAACCCGGATAGGTACATGAACCGTCATCGCAACCCGCCGTAGCGTTGTAGTTGCAAGCAGCATTGTCGATACAGCCTGGATATGTACATGATCCATCATCGCAGCCGGCGGCTGCATTGTAGTTGCACGCGGTATTATCGATACATCCCGGGAAGGTACATGAGCCGTCATTACAACCCGCGTTGACGTCGTAGTTGCAAGCAGCCACGTTGTTACAACCCGGATATGTGCATGATCCATCATCGCAACCGGCCGTGGCATTGTAGTTACACGCTACAAGGTCCGTACAACCGGGATAGGTACATGAGCCGTCATCGGTAGTGGCGGCAGAGTCGTAGTTACACGCTGAAGTGTCCATACAACCGGGGGTGCCGCTTCCTGACAGACAGAAACTATGTGAAGTTCCGGATCCGTAGTTGGGGGTTGCCATTTGGAAAATTACCGATCCATCGCCACCGGTCATGGAGTAGTCTCCGTCAATGGCGCAACCTGAAGCAGTTCCATCCAATCCATCACCGAAAGAATCGTAGATGTTGAACGTGTAGCAGCCATAATCGAGGCACTGCGACCAGGTGAATGTTTGCTGATTACCATACGTGTTGGCTGCAACTGCAGCGACAACGGCACCGCCGGCATCGAGCAATTCCCAGCTTACCTCGCCGCCCCAGCAGTCGGTAAGTATCGACAAAGTCACGGTTTCGCAAGGATAAGTACATGACCCATCGTCAAATGTGGCGTTTGAGTCGTAGTTATCCGCAATGGGGTCGGTACAGCCCGGAATTTCTGAGGTGCAGTCAGGTGTGATAATCGATACCACTCCTGAGGTTCCGTCGGCAGTGGTATAGTACACGTCGTATGATTCATTGGAATTCAATCCGTAAATCGTGTACGTATTGTTGTTATCGAGATCGTAGCCCAGAGCTACCAAATCGTCACAGGTGAGTGGAGTGCCGGCCGATGAGTAACATACTGTTTCAACCGAGCAAAAATTCTCACTCATCGTAACATCAATGGTGATGGTAGCTTCAACCGTGCCTGTTCCTGAATTGTAGAAGCAGTCTGCCGAAAGCGTGTGCGATACCGGATTACAAGGAGGCAATGGTCCGCAGTCATTGAGCGCCAGATCAATTGCATTGCGCACGTTGAGTCGGCCGCCGGTTACGCATTCCCCTACCAGGTTGGCAACAGGGTCAACGCCGTTGAGGATATAGCTGCGCACCTGATTGGCAGCTTGTTGTGGGTTTGAAATGGCCAGGCTGGCAAGATCGGAACATGGTGCCGAGTACACCAACGCAATGGCACCTGCTACGCATGGTGATGCGAATGAAGTACCACTTGTGCTTGAGTATGCCGAAGTACCTGAAGGCAAGTAAACGCTTTCCCCCGGAGCACCCAGGTCGATTGTGGTAGCACCGTAACCTGAAAAAGTTCGAACGTCGCTACTGTTGGTAGCCGTCACCGAAATCATGTAGTCTGATGAACAACCTGTAGGCATATCGCCAACCACGTCAATGTTCACGTTGTTGTTGGCTGTAGCTCCACAGTTGAGGATACCTACGGCACCCAGGTCATCATAGTACGCACACCACAGGGGGTAACTCGCCGGATTGGCATTGTCAATTCCCCAAGAGGCATTTGTAGCAACTACAAACGCACCATTGGCGCCATTGGTTGTATTGTACAAATCTCGCATGGTGTACGGGTACTCATAGGCAGCGATTACACCTGCTTCTGTGAGGGAACCCATGTCTACCTGCATGATTTTCACATCCCAGTTTACGCCGGCCCCGCCGTTGCTGTTGTTTCCTTTAGCACCGATCATACCCGATACAGCAGTACCATGACCACCGGTTCCAATATTGTCGTTTCCGGCAGTTGTGTTCCACCCATCCACGTCATCAATGTATCCGTTGCCATCGTCGTCGATGCCGTTGTTGGCAATTTCGTTGGGGTTGGTCCAGTGGTTGGCAATCAAATCGGTGTGGTTGTAATTCGAACCACTTCCTTCGAGCACGCACACCACGATTTCATCTCCGTTGGCAGTGGTTCCACCCGTGGTGATGTCCCATGCCAGGTCTGAGTCGATGTCGTTATCCGAAGCATCCACATGATGCCACTGAGTGCCAATGGAGGGATCGTTGGGGAGCAAGCGTTCTTCCACAATATGGTTGAATTGCGCAGCTTCCACTGCCGAATGGCGTTGTATCATTTCAAGGAAGTCGTATTGATCAATTTTGGTGTGATCAAATTTGATCAGGTAAATACGACTCAATCGCGACAATTGATCATCAACCTTGATTCCTGTTGCTACTCCGCACACTTCAGAAAACGTATGGGTAATGATTTCAGGTGATTTGCCATCGCGCATCTTCACAAGAAGATCACCTTCAATGAACGGACTCTCTTGAGCAAAGGAGCCGAGTGTGAGACATATCAAGCCCAGAAAAACGAGTATAGCGTGTTTCATTTGGTTATGAGTTTTAAGATTTGGTCTGAAAAAACGGAGCATAAAGATACGTAAATTATTCGTCGTATTGTCATGTGAGTGCAATGAACAACCCAAAGCACCCGACCAATTGATACACCTTCCTTGCTCAAGAATGGGTAACTTGCGGGCCTTAATTGAATGCCGCAATGCCTCAGTTTACTCATAGCCTTTCCTCTAAATTACCCCGAGTGGGTACTACTATTTTTACGGTCATGTCGCAACTGGCGCGTGAAAACAACGCCGTCAACCTGTCGCAGGGCTTTCCCGATTTTGACGTGGATCCGAAACTTATTGATTTGGTAACCAAGGCTATGCAGACGGGGCACAACCAATATGCTCCTATGGCAGGAGTGCCGGAATTGCGACAGGCACTGCAGTTTAAAATGCTGAAATTGTATGGTACAAATTACCATTGGGATGACAGTATTACCATAACTGCAGGGGCAACTCAGGCCATATTTACCGCTATTACCGCTCTGGTGAAGGAAGGCGATGAGGTTATTATCTTCACACCGGCCTACGACTGCTATGCCCCGGCGGTGGAGTTGTGCGGTGGTACATGTGTATTCTGTCCGCTCGATCCTACCGATTACTCTATCGATTGGGAAAGCCTTAAAAAGATGCTCAACCGTAAAACGCGGATGGTCATTCTCAATACGCCTCACAATCCTACTGGTACCGTGCTGAGCAGGGAAGACATGGTTATGCTGGAGTCATTGCTCGTGGACAGTTCAACGATAGTACTGAGCGACGAGGTGTATGAGCACATTATCTTCGATGATCACACTCATTGGAGTGCTGCTGCATTTGAAGGGCTGGCAGCCCGTTCAATCATTGTTTCGTCCTTCGGAAAAACGTTTCATGCCACGGGCTGGAAAATGGGTTATGTTGCCGCTCCGCCCGAGTTGATGGCTGAATTTCGAAAGGTGCATCAGTTCAATGTGTTCAGTTGCTCCACTCCCGTGCAGTATGCCCTGGCTGAGTATGTTTCTGAAGCGGAGAATTACGAGCGCTTGGGAGCATTCTACCAACAAAAACGTGATTTGTTTCTGTCGCTTATTCAAGGGAGCCGTTTCACCTGGACCCCCGCGGCAGGCACCTATTTTCAATTGTTAAACTACAGCGCCATCAGCACGGGGAGTGATGTCGACGTGGCGCGCGATTGGACTGTTCAGCATGGCATTGCCTCGATACCGGTTTCGGTATTTTACCACAATCCGCAGGATCATCAGGTTCTTCGGTTTTGCTTTGCCAAGCAAGATGAAACCCTTGAAGCGGCTGCCGCTATCCTGAAGCAGTTGTGAGTGGAGGTGATTGAATACCTTTGAACCACGCATATTGTTTCATGCTCCGTGATGCATTCTACCACATTCCGTAAACCGTCGCTACACCTGGTGGTGCTCATCCTCGTTATGACGTCCGGGGTTGTTATGCGTTTTTGGAATGCGTTCGAAATACCTCTCACTTACGATGAGTATAGTTCCCTTTACCGTGCGCAGGTGGCCGGATTTCAAGAGGTACTCGATCAGGGAATTCTCACCGATGCGCATCCGGCGTTCACCAATACGTTTCTCTACGTGTGGCTGAAAGTGGCACACACTCCTTTTCTCATCAAGTTGCCGTTCCTGCTGTTGAGTTGCATGGCGCTGTGGCTCACGTATATCAATGGTCGCAATTGGTTGGGACCCCGCGCCGGACTCCTGGGTGCTGCGTTGTTGTCGGTAGGTGAATTTCCCCTCATGTACAGCCAAATTGCCCGTCCGTACAGCGTGGGCTTGTTTTCGGTGGTTTTTTCCATGTGGGCACTGCATCGTTTTCTTCACGATTCCCGGTGGAGCAAGGCGGTAGTACTGGGAATTGCACTGGCATTCGGGGCGTATGTACACCACTTTTTGGCACTTATCGGGTTGGTTTTGGCAGGGTATGCGGCATACGCCAAATGGCGCTCCCTCCGGTCGCTCATCCCCGTTCTCGTCACCGGAATAGTCCTCTACTTTCCGCAACTGCTCATTACGCTTCACCAGTTGGGTCATAAGGGAATTGGCACCGTAATCTCCACGCCCGATATTCCCTGGCTCGCGCACCACTTCTCCTATATTGGAAATCACGACCTCCTTTGGAAAGTGTGTTTGCTCTTCCTTCTCGGTATTACAATCAGCAAGTGGAAGTTGGTCAACCGCAGGCATCTGCTCGTGTTTTTAACCATTTGGTTGGCTCCCCTTTTTGTGGGATGGACCTACTCGGTTGCGGTTGCACCGGTTCTCCAGGATCGGGTGTTGATTTTTGGATTGCCGGCCTTATTTGTGGTGATAGCGGCAGGTATGGACTACCTGAAACCCCATTTGGCGTATGCCACCATATTGATCATCACCTGCCTTGGCATATACTCCACTGCTGCCAACCGTGACTACTATGCACTGTTCTATGCCAATCCCTTTTCCGGAGTCGTAGCC
>JAGQVX010000070.1 GCA_020437755.1 Flavobacteriales bacterium | reverse complement strand
GCGGCGGGTTGGATACCTTCCGTTTATAGTAGTTTGTATTAACCCTAGATTACCTTAAAGTTTGCCTTATCCAATTGAAGCTATATCACCAGGTACAGCTGTGTTGCAGTTAGTGACTTCCGCAACAGCTTGGCATTATAGGATGGTTCCTGTGGAGTTGAAAGGTGATACGCTTGTTCTTCTTATTTCAGACGTGTCAGATATTACATTGGTCAGGGAGGAGTTGGAGTTGATTCTTACTTCACGACTGGAATTAGTAGCAACTCCAGATGCTGAAATTGCCAAATTATTGAGTCGGTTTTATCGTCGTTCCCGAGAAGGGGCGAAGCAAGTATCTACGGCCCATCGTGGCGCAGATAATTTCCTGGAAACGCTTATTGCAGAGGCTGAAGAGATAGGAAGCTCTGACATTCATATTGAAATCTACAGCCATCAGGCTAGAGTCAGGTACCGTATTGATGGTCATCTTGTGGAACGATATACTTTAGGGTCCGATGAATATCCTGCCCTTGTCAATCGAATCAAGATAAAAGCCAACTTGGATATAAGTGAAAAAAGGCTTCCTCAGGATGGACGTATTGAGTTCTCCGATTTTGGGAAGGCCTTTGATATTCGTGTTTCCATACTTCCCACTTTGCATGGTGAAAAGGTAGTACTTCGTTTGTTGAGCCGGGATTCGGACACGATCGACATTGAACAGCTAGGGATGAGCGAGAACGAAAGAGAGCAGTACCTGCTGGGTATTAAAAAGCCTCAGGGGATGATCCTTATTAGCGGGCCTACAGGGTCAGGGAAGACCACGACTTTATACGCAACACTAAAACTCCTTAACGATGAGAAGCGAAATGTGTTGACTATAGAACATCCCATAGAGTATACGCTTGATGGAATTAATCAGGTGCAGCTTAGGGAAGAAATTGGACTCACGTTTCCGGTTGCGCTACGTAGTTTTTTGCGTCAAGACCCAGACGTAATTATGGTTGGGGAAATCAGGGATGCCCAAACGGCTGAAATGGCTGTTCGGGCAGCACTCACAGGACACCTTGTACTTTCTACAATCCATACGAATTCAGCATGGGGTATTGTGTCACGCCTTATTGATATGGGGATACCGCCATTTCTACTGTCTGATACATTGAACACTGCTGTTGCCCAGCGCCTGGTTCGAAAGTTGTGCAAATCCTGTTGCCAACCCATAGAGGAACATGAAATTCCCACCCGTGTCATGAGTACGTTGCACGATACTCAGCACAATATTATGAAACCCGTGGGTTGTGATCAATGCTTTCATACAGGATACTTGGGCAGAATCGCCATATACGAGATTGTCAATATTGACGACGAGTTGAGCAAGGCCATTAAAAAAGACCATAGCGACGTTGGGGGCTTGCTTGAGGATAAAAAAGTTAGATCATTAAAATACAATGCCGTTCAGCTTCTTTGCAGTGGAGTAACCTCGATTGAAGAGGTGTTCCCGATTTTGATAAGCACAGAATAACTACTATGAAAATGAAAGCTTACATACTTGGATTTGTTGTCTGTTTGATGTGTATAGCGCATCAAATGGGCGCGCAGGATCGAATAGAAAAGTTGAGGCAAGAATTAGAAATTGTCGCTGTGGACTTCCCGGGATTGGATGAGACTCTTGATGTGAGTATTTCGGGTGTTACCATCACGGAATTTCTGAGGACGGTTGGTATTAATCATAATCTGAACTTATCTGTAGATGGTAATTTGGATCAAAAGCTGGTGACCAATTTTGCAAATGCCAAAATAGCGGACGTATTGTTGTTCTTGTGCAAAGAATATACACTGGATATGGAATTCATGGGCGGGATTATATCCATTAAAAGGTATGTTCCTGAAGAGATCCTACCACAGATCGTTCAAAGAATACCGGAAGTAAAATATGATCTCCAGACGGATTTTCTATCGCTTGACTTAAAAAAGGATAGTCTTGACGTTGTCGCTAGGGAAATTACACGGTTGACCTTCAAGAACGTTGTACTGGCCCCTGGTCTCGAAGGGAAAATGGTCAATTGCTATATTCAAAATCGTCCATTCGTGGATGCACTGGATAAAATGTGTTTTGCCAATGGCTTGACGTTGAAGCAAGATGGCAATTTCTACCTCATTGGTTCACCTGAAGTGGTCAATACTGCCGACGCACGAAATAACAAGGAGAATCGCGCTGCTGATATCCCAAAGCCTAAGGCCAGTTTTTCTGTATCAACAGAGGATGACAAACTTTCCGTAAGATGCGATAATGAGAAGCTTTCGACTATTGTACAGGAAGTTTCCAATGCATTGGGGCGAAATTTCTTCCTGTACTCGATTCCAGAAGGTGAGATATCCTTGTTTGTGGAAAACGCCACGTATGAAGAATTTCTCAGCTATCTTTTTCACGGTACCGATTACTCCTTCACCCTTCAAAATGAGGTGTATCTAATTGGATCTGCGAAGGAAGGTGGGTTGGTGACTACTGAGTTGGTGCAGCTCAACCACCGCACTATTGAGAATGTTTTTGGGTCTTTTGGTGGAAATAACCGAAACTCCAATGCAGGTGCTGCGGGGAATGCTTCGGGGACGGGAGCCAATCGAAGGACGGGAGGATTTAGTGGTGGTCAATCTCCCTTTGAAGACACCGGTATGCAAATACAGCCATTCCCGGAACTGAATGCTTTCATCGTTACGGGTACCTATCCCGATGTAAAACGCTTCAAAGATTTTGTGCATCAAGTGGATCAGGTTGTGCCAGTAGTAATGATTGAGGTATTGATCGTTGACGTAAATAAAAGTCGAACGATGAAGGCGGGGATTAAGTCAGGAATTGGAACCAATGCGGGAACAACACAAGGAAGCATAACAGGAGATGGAACCACTGGAGGTATTAATCTCGATATCAGCACGGAAACCATTAATGACCTTATTCAATCATTCAATGGATTGGGAGTGGTGAATTTGGGCAATGTTTCTCCAAATTTCTACCTATCAATTCAAGCGCTGGAAACCGATGGAATATTGAAAATGAGGTCAACACCTAAATTGGCTACCTTGAATTCATACACAGCAAGCCTGAGTATTGGTCAACAGGAATACTATCTAGAAACAAGCACCACTTTAAGTCCGAGTGCGGCGAACACTGTTGTCACGGAACAACGCCGATGGACTCCCGTTGATGCAGACTTAACTATTGAAATCACGCCGGTTGTATCAGGTGCGGAGCAGGTCACTCTGGATATTTCGGTTAACCAAAGCAACTTCACCACTCGCGCAGGTGAGAATGCGCCATTTGGGTCTGTTAATCGGGAGTTTCAATCATCTATACGGGTGAAAAATGGTGAAATGATTCTCTTAGGAGGACTGGAAGATAAGTCCACTTCTTCCTCGGGTGAGGGAGTTCCTTTGTTATCTAGAATTCCCGTGTTGAAATGGCTCTTTGGATCGAGATCCAAAACCAATGATGAAACAAAACTGACCATTTTCATTCGTCCTACGATCATGTATTAATGAATCATCGTTTTGCAGACATATTCGCACCGAAGAAGGTATGGGCTCTCTCTGTTTGGTGCAGAGAGGATGGTGAATTCTGGATCAAAGGAGCCTTAATCGAACGTAATAAAAGGAGCATACGGATTATTGACGAGAATACTGAATATGTGCAATTGGAGAAGTGGAAGGAAAACAATGATTTTAACCTTCCAGGTCTGGTATTGGCATGGGGGAAAGGGGTGCTTTATCGGACTGTTGATCTGGGGTTAACTGCAGATCAAGCTTTAAGTCGGAGCGTTCCTGGAGTTGATGTCACCCACTTTCATCGGGAATTGTCAACATTTGGTACTCAAGCCTTACTCGCTTTTTGTAGAAATGAACTTATAGAGGATCTCCGACAGGAGCTGGGAAAGGCTGGGTTTTCCCTCTTCCATTTCAGCCTTGGCCCTGAAGTTATTGGCAACAATGAAGCATTGCAGGAAGTCAAAGAACTAGCAGTAGGTCAGATAAAGCTGACAAACAGGTCGACAGAAGGGATTGAAATCGATCAAGTGACCACTGATGCGTGTGGACGTATTGCCTATTCTGATCTGGAAGTTTACAAAGATCTTGAGATTCCGCTCTGGGGAACTTTGTCCTTCATGTCGGGTAATCACATTAATAATAAGTGGGAAGATTTGGTGTACAAGAATGCAACCAAGCAAGTTGGGATTGTAGGGGTGCTTGCTTTGTTTGTCCTTCTTCTAGGGAATTTATTCTTGTTTCAACATCTTCAAGGTGATGTACAACAGCTTCAAACGGAGCATGCGGTTCATCAGAATTTATATGCATCCATAGATACGCTACAAACTGATATTGCGCAAAAAAGGGAATTACTAAGGCAAACAGGAGGAATCGCATCATATGACCTCATTAAAGTTTTGGATCAAATCGGTAGAAGTGTACCAAGGAGTGTTGTATTGAACAAATTGGATCAAGCGGCTCCCGGAAGCAGGGTTGAGTTCAATAAGGCAATAAGGTTCCAGTTGAACAAGATTCATATTGAAGGACAGTCATCGGATGAGAAAGAACTTACCGAATGGTTGGCGGAGTTGGTGGAATTAGAAGAGATTGAAGCTGTCAACATAGTAGGCTTTGACAGGAGCAATAAAAAAGGGCAATTTGAAATAGAATTGGTTCTGATTTGAAAGTACTTGCAAATATCGATGCGAAGAAGCGGTTCCTTCTACTGCTTGGCCTGCTCATCTTAACCGGATGGCTGGCCTGGAACATGGCATTGCAGCCTACCTGGGATCTCTGGGGTAAAAGCAAGGAATTGTCTTCAGAAATTCTAAATGCTGAAGATTTAAACCTGCAAATCATCGGTTTGTCGCAAGAGAAATACCATTTAGAGGGATTGTTAGGAAGAAGTGGGATTTCAGCATCTGAATTACAGGTCGCTATCGCGAGCCATGTAGCCGATTTCAGAAATGTGCAGCTAGAATCTATTGATCCGCTTCATGAGTCCAAAGATTTGGACTGCGAGATTAGTACCCAAAGTATAACTATTTCAGGGGAATTCAGAGCTTTATTGGAAGTCTTGCAATCTTTTGATACTGAATTTGAATTTGCTCGACTGACCTCTGTCCAATTTTGGACAGAAACAAACCGAAAGACGAAGAAAAAACATCTTTATGCCAAAATATACCTTCAAAATATTCAAAAAGTCATTTAGCTTGTTTTGGTTCGCGGCATCTCTTGCTGCCTGCAACGTGATTGGAGAACGGGACATAAGCTGTGATCATGTCAAACTACTCACTCCTCCCGATTCGGCGGCGGTAGTTTCGGGGGTCATTAATTTTAAATGGGAGGAGGTTCCGGATGCTTTGGAGTACGAGTTGCAAATTGTGACACCCAATTTTATTGAACCCCTGAGCTATGTATCCGATACAGTGCTTGACAAGTCAAGTTTTTCGAAGGCCATCAATCCGGGAACAGTTACCTGGAGGGTGCGGGCGCTCAACGCGGGTTCAAAGACTGGGTGGTCAATGCGAACCTTGTTTGTTGACACTACGGCCGGACTTGAAGGGGTACAGGTTGATTTGATTTCCCCTCAGGACGGATTTATTTCCGCCGATCAGACGTTGGAATTCTCATGGTCGGCAGTGGATGGAGCTGAGTATTATACATGGCAATTGCTTTACAACCAGTCGGGAAAGATAGGTGAGGTGTATTTGTCTGAACAGCCTCAGAGTAATGAATTGAGCATGCAAATTCCAGACGGCACTTGGTTTTGGCGTGTTCAAGGTGAAGTATTTGGCGGCACGCCCTCAGATTTTGATATCCATTCCTTAATCGTTGATACAGGAAGTCCGAATGCTGCAACTCCGACGTATCCTGATGGTGATGTCGTTAATAGTCCAGTTTCGTTTGAATGGAGTTCAGGAACAGATGCGCTCACAGCGGTGACAGAACGCGTAAAGATATACTCGGATGTTGAAGGAGCCAATCTAGTTTATTCGAGCGGAGAAATTGTGAGCCCTGGCAGTGTTGACTTGTCTTCTTTGGATCCTGGACTATACTACTGGAGTGTCTTAACTACAGATGAAGCCGGTAATGCAATAGAAAGTGAGCTGTTTGGCTTAGAACTGGAATGAAAAATAAACCGCTAACATATTTCATGATTGTGCTGGTCCTGTTCATATGGGGGAAAGTAATTTGGGATATTGTTGACGCAGATTCAGGCCATGACGAATTTGTTTCAGAGATAAATGTTGTCCACGCTATTGATGAAACAGAGATGAAAGTGATGGATACGTATCAATTGTTGGATCGGTATAGAGATCCATTTCTTGATAAAGAACATGTTCCTGATCGAATAAAACCAACCAAAACGGTTGACCGACCGATCAAGCAAAAAGCGGAAGCACCTGTGGTCACTGTCAATTGGCCAGAAGTAAAGTATTTGGGACGCATGCAAAACAATCAAACCGGAAAGCAATCTGCAATCCTTGTCAATCAAAGCAAGGAGATGGTAGTTTTTGAAGGGGATTCTATTGCCGATGCATTTCAAATATATGTGATTCAAAGAGATTCATTGGTGTTAGCCTGTAACGGGCACTTTAAAACGTATTACAAATGAGGAAGCTAGTACTGATTGGAATAATCACTTTGGCAGGGTTGTGGGTAAGCGCACAGGATGCTCTCCAGCGAGATGTGCGGACAGAGGACGAGCGCATTCTGGTGCATCTATGGAGCAAGGATAAAGCGATTCGTACATTGCCAGACTGTGAATATACTTGGTTTTATGCAGGTCAACTCAAGACCACACAGGGGGGATATGATGGGGTACTGCTTCATGGTGATTTCAGGAGGTTTGACAAAGAGGGGAACTTGATTGAGAACGGTAAGTTTTTAAAAGGGCTGAAATCAGGTGAATGGAAAACCTGGAATGCGGACGGTACTTTGGTACGAATTGATAACTATAAGAACGGCACATTGCATGGCTTGGTGTCCCAATACGAAGCTGGCCGACTGCGTCAACAGGAATACTATAAGCAAGGGGTGCTGCACGGGGAGCGGATTGTTATTAATTCTGATGGAACCCGTAAGACACAGTACTATAAGGAGGGTGTCGTTTACGAGAAAGTAAGTGTTTGGTCTCGAGTGAAATCATTGTTCAAAAGAACCAAGTCGGAGCCAAAGGAATTTGAAGAAGTGGAACAAGAGTCTCAAGGTGAACCAATTGAGAACTAACCAAATACTTAGAAGGAGCCTCGAGGGAAGTGCACTAGTTTATGCACTAGTATTGGGGGTGCTTATTGCTATTGTACTGTCTTCCGTTCTATTTCAAAACCACTTGTATTCTGTGCGCGATAGTAGGGCGTTGTCTTACCTGCATCTGCGGAATTCGCTAATGAGTGGAATAGCTATGACAAAAGGAATTGCACATGAATCTTCTGAAGACTATTTCTTTGAAGGTCCTGTTGATCCTCAGGGAACTGATTCAATTCGAAGCTCCAGAAGAACTTGGGGATTGTACACGTTGATTCAAGCAACTGCCTGGAATCACATGGAAACACTCAATATGAACGGATTATATGGGTATCACAGGCCAAGTGGCGATCAAACAACCTTGGTGCTTACCCACGCAGATCGAGGGATTAAGGTATGCGGTCATAATCAGTTGGTAGGTAATGTTTTCTTGCCCACAGCCAGTGTGGAGCGCGCCTACATTGAGAATCAGTCATTTGTTGGAAAAACAATGGTTGAAGGGAATGTATTTGAGTTGGGGCATGGCAGTAGTATATCTTCTTGCTCAGCCTCTGAATATTTGAGAACAATTGAAGCTATTGGAACTAAAGAAGGATTGACTATTGAAGATATTCCTTTAGAAATGATCCGGTCTTTTAGTGATGAGCCAGTGTGGTTTTTTGGTCGTGATTCTCTGGCTCTGGTGGGACATACTCTAACCGGACAAATTGGGATTTGGTCAGACGGACCCGTATCATTGATCGATTGCTCCGTTGATCAAATTTGGGTGATAGCACCAAAGATATATGTGAGCACCAGCCAGCCATCTTCAGGCCATTTCTGGGCGACAGAGGAGTTGGTTATTCGCGAAGGAACGGTACTGGAGTATCCAAGCTCAGCTTTACTCTGTAGAAAGATGAGGGACGAGGATGTACAGATCAGAGTGGAAGGCTCAGTTGAATTTGAAGGGCCTGTTGTGTTGTTAGATGAGGATCCAGGGAAGGGGAGGGGTATTATAGACTTGCAATCCGGGTCAAAGGTAACGGGACAAGTGATAGCTCAAGGCAAAGTCTCATTAAACGGAGAGGTGCATGGTGTGGTGAGAGCTCGAAATGCCTTGCTGAAGACACCTTCATCGGTATATGTGAACCATTTGCTGAATAGCATAACTGACGTCACCTTGTTGCCGGGAAGTTATTGTGGAGTGCAGGAGACATTGGATGAAAATGAATTGGTGCTGGTAAAAGAGCTGTAAGAATGTTGAAAGCTAGTACACTTTTAGAGTCACTTGTTGCAACTGTTATCATCATTGGTGCATTGACGATTGCCGTAACGATTCTATCCAAGACTGCTTCGTCAACAGGAAATAGACTGAAGTCTGAAATGGAGATGAGTGCATTGAATTGGTTGGATAATAGCTGTGTGAACTTGGAGCTTGAAGAAGATATGAAAGAATTTGGGGGGTATGCACTTTTTAGACAGAGTTCAGCCTCCAATCCAGGAGCAGACCTCTATGAAGTGATAATTACTGTGCAATCTCCCGTTTTAGCTGAGCCAATTCGTGTTTCTCGATTGGTTGAATATAGTACTCCTTATGAATGAAAGTTAAAGCGTTGACCATATTGGAATTGATGGTTGCACTTGTCGTGATGAGTGTTGTGGTCACGGGAAGCTACTGGGGATATCAATTTATTGTGAGTACACAAATGTCTGATGCGAGATACCAAGATTACCAGATTCAAAAAGTGGAATTTATTACTCAGTTGATCAGGGATGTAGATGATTGTGACTGGATAGCGAATAGAGGGGAAGAGCTGGATTTGATTTCATCAAATGGGAGAGTAACTTACCTAACTTGCGCAAATGGTGTAATTCGGAAGGCACTGCGCACCGACACTTTATCGGGCAATTTTTTTATTCGTACTCATTGGATTGAAGAAGGCAGGTATGGCTTGATAAACCGAGTTGATTTGATTGACAGAGATGAGAATGGAACGACTTGGTATGTGAACAAGGTATATTCATCGCAGACACTTTGGGAAAATGGATATTGAAAAGATCAGAAATACCAAAGCACCAAATAGCGAAAGCAGGAACAGTCCGTTGATGCAATTGCTGGAAAAGGACTTGACCATAGGGAAGGTGTGGAATGACAAGGCCAAGTATGGATATTACACTACCTTATATACGTTGCTCAAAGCCGGCTTGGACGTTTATACCAGCCTGACAATTGTGGCCGAAGAGACTTCAGCAAAGAAAGTAAAGGAGCAAATCGTGTTGGTGGGTGAGCACGTGGTAAAGGGTTCGTCGTTGTCGGGGGCGCTCCATACCTTAGGTTCATTTTCAACCTATGAGACCGAAACAATCAGGTTGGGAGAAGAGAGTGGCGAACTCACATTGGTACTTAACCAATTGGTGAAATACTATCGGAATCGCATGGCTTTGCGTAAGCTATTGACCCGAGTGTTGGCCTATCCTGTTTTTGTGGTGGGTGTTAGCCTGGCAGTTATGTGGTTTATGCTCAGTTTCGTTGTGCCCATTTTTGCAGATGTATTTGCGCGATTCGATGCTGAAATACCGGCACTCACTCAATGGGTTATATCAGCGAGTCTTTGGCTAGGTGAATGGTCTTGGCTGCTTGGAATAACTGCGATTCTTCTCGTCACTATTTGGATGGTTGTTCGAAAAACACCTACCTACCACCGGATTAGTGGACAGCTATGGTTAAAAGTGCCTTGGTTCGGACAATTAATCAAGGATATCTACTTAGCTAGGTTTACTCAAAGCATGGCGCTTTTACTGCGAACGGGCACTCCGCTGGTGAAAGCCATTCACTTCACACAGCAGGTGATAACGTTTTACCCGATTCATACCGCCTTGGAGTCAACTGGTGAACGCATTGCAAAAGGAGAGTCATTGCATGCATGTTTTAAGTCCTTCCCTGTCTTCCCGTCGAGGATGGTATCACTTATCAAAGTGGCAGAAGAAGTAAATGAGTTGGATGGAATGATGACGACTTTATCCGAGCAACTTGAAGAAGAGGTAGCGCATAAGTCTGCTGTGATGGGCGCAATACTCGAACCGGTAATGATTGTAGTTATTGCGGTATTTGTCGCTGTAGTGTTGATTTCCATGTATTTGCCTTTGTTTGAACTGAGCAATGTGATAGGTAAATAGATTTTTATTCACATTGATTTGTGAATTTGAAAAATTATACTACATTGGGTCAACTTTACATGCTAGCCTAACTAGTATTAACTATTGAAAATTCTATTAGCCCTATGCGCGGATTAGCCTGTGCTGTACTCTCGTTTTTTGCAGCGATTCTTCTTGTGAATGGGCAGGATGTTAGATTGAATGTTTTTACATCACCAGCACAAACAGAGGCTTACTCCATAAGTGAGTCAGAGGGTGTTTTGGATCCCAATCAGATTGTCGATAACCAACTGTTCAATTACACTGCTTATGTGCATGTGGTTGATACTGTGGACATTTCATCGATTGAGGTAGTGTTGACACAGGACTCCACTGTTTTGGCAAACTTAACTTTCGCCTACGATAGTGCCCCGCCTAGTGGAGGGACCTACGAACGAATTGAAAACAACATTTTTCTTGGATTGGGCGTGTTTGCGCCTTATGAGGATTACCTTCTCGAGGTAGTCATTGAAGATTTGTCGGGAAGTCAAGAATCCTACAGTTTCGACCCAACGGAATAGGACTGTAGACCGTTGAAATTTTATTATTTACAAAACGATCTTTTATGAGGTCCTGGACTTGTATTGCCCTATTTTTAATAACCATTGCTGCTTCCGGTCAAACCGAGCATAATATGTTGTGGGAGAATTTGATCGGTGTTGAGACTGACTACGTAAACCAAACCCTGGAAAAGACTGCAACGTCAGGATGGGGTAATGGTGGGGCGTTTTCAAACAACACCCTGAAAGCTGGAGAAAACGGCTATATATATTACATTGTTGAGAACGAGGTAGGCTTCAAGTCCTTTGGATTTTCTACGGATGATCCGGACGCCTATCAAACCACGATTGAATACGGTTTTTATTTTGATCTCAACCGACTGTATATTTTAGAAGACGGGGTGTACGTGGGTCAATACAGTCAGCCGGCTGTGGGAGATACATTGAAGATTCATCGGTTCAATAATTCGATGAATTACTACCATAACGACATGAACTATCGCCGCGCGAATTGCAACGGCAACACTGATATGCACATTGATCTGGCGATGTACCATTCGGGACTACATTTCAATGGAGCTAAGGCGAGTTTTGGGCATGATTTGATTGTAGTGGAACAAGAGAGTTTATTGGAGCATGGGGATTCTGGATCTGTGAGTTTAACGCCTTATGGGGGTGATGGGCCTTACTCTTATTATTGGGGAGAAGGCTTCTTGTCTGTTGAAGAATGGGATTCGCTTGTACTGGCCAATCTGAATACCTTTGACTTGAGTACGGTGTCCTATTCAGATCTGTTCCAAGGGACACAAAATTCTATGGTGGGAACCGACGCATTTCGAAGTGAATACGTGGTGCAGGATTCACTTGGGCACACGGTAACGGGGATTGTTTCTTTGTCCACTTCGTTGGATCCCGATTCTATGACAGGAGTGCAAGTGAATAACAATGTAATAGAACGTATAACGGCAGACGGGAATCCATTTCAAGCGAAGTTTAATAATGGGTTGTATGCACTCGAGAGCGGAAGAGTGATTTGTTCCATTAGCGATCCATTACAAGAGTACTTCATAGGCTTTAATCCTGAGTATGCCTCTCCTTTGCCCCCTGGAATGACTGTTAAGTATGGGGTGGAAATAGACAATGGCTCTATGTATGTGATTGATGGGGTATCTATTTCTTTGGTGGCTAATAATATTCAAGGCATTGATGAAATTGAGATTAGGAAGGATGCCGAACATTTCAAAGTTTTACTAAATGGGACGGAGCTGTCTACATTTACTTATTCAGAAGCAGGTGCGATTGTTTTTGACGTTTGGTTGGCAAAACTGCAAAGTAACGTTACTGTTCATCATATTGATTTTCACGGAATACAAAAGTTCAAAGATCCTGTAATAAAAGTTTACAATGCGAATTGTGCGGGAGGATTGGGTAAGATTGTGGTTGATTGCACCTACTCAGGAAATATTACGGGAAGCACTTTAAGTCGGGAGAATGGAGAAATTGTTGCTAGTTCGTCCGGTTTAGTGAGCTATATAGATTTATCTCCAGATTTGTACGTATTGACATTTTCAGGTGTTGGAGGAGATGTATTCGATTGCAATATTGAAGTTGGATTTAATGCCGAATGGGAGGAAAGTCCGCAGTTGGATTATGTTGCGACTGTCTCTCCATCGGCTCCATTGACAATCGTAAATAATTCGGGGCTTGATGGGACTTCAAAATCTCTCAACTTGTTACCTCCAAGCTTTGATGGATGGAGCGAAGTTTGGTTAAAAAAGGATGGTGATATCCTCTCAAATGGAATGTGGCTGTTTGAATTGATTGATGGAAGCGGTAGTGGCTATATGAGGGTTGTTTCTTTTGGGAATCTTGTCCTCCCTTCCTATAAGGATGATTCGGGAGAGTTTGTTTTTTTACCTCCTTATTTCATACCCCCAACTATTCAAAATGCGAAAGTAAGGTTGGGATGTAGTGAGGTCAATTATCGAATAGATATTGCAGATAACTTGTATGAGAGTCCAGGAGACATCAATTTACTCTCATATTCGGTAGGGGAAAACGCGACTTTTTCTTCTCATCCTTCTCGAATGCAAGTATTTGCAGCACCGGGAGCGCAGGTATGGAATTCAAGGGCATCTTTCAGCTGTGGAGGTCCACGAGAGGTGTACCTCAGATTAAAGCGAAGGCCTGATGGTACATTCCATTACCCTATTGATGGTATGCTCTACTTTGAATATGTTGAGGAGTACTTTTCCAACAGTCTTTCGGTCAATTATGAAATATATGATTGGCAACATTTACCCGTGGGTTCTTCTTCGCTCGACGTGGATGTTAGAAAGATCGGCGTTAATCTGTATTCGTTGGACGTAAGTCAGTTGGCTCAGGGGGATTATTTGCTGATGGTGTGGAACGACAAAGGTGAAAAGAGATACTTACGATTCAGGCAATGAAAATACCACTTCCAATCTATATTATTTCTTGGAGTGTGCTACTTGTTACGCTTCTTCAGGGATGTACGAGAGTCGAGTCTAGAGAGGAATATTATTCTTACCTCTTAAATGAAGAAAATGGGCTCTTGTTTTCGACAGCTTCTCAACAAGTTGAGCTCAAGATCATTTACACTCCACCTGAGCTGGTGGCGTGGAAAAGTTATCCAGAAGAAGAGATTTGCCAAGTTGTCGAGGAATATGCTGAGTATGTCAGTTTCGAGATGCGATTGACTCCAAAGTCTGAGAATACGAATTTATTGCTAGCAGGAATTGGGTCCGGCGAGGAATTTGCGATTAGGCAAAAGTATCTCGACTTTGATTTGAAGAACAACCTTTTTCTGGTCAGTGGATTAGATACATTGGTTTGTACTAACTATCATAAATCACGGAATTATGGGTTAACACCATATCAATCAATAGAGTTCTCCTTTTGGGGGCTGCCAATTGGCGAAGGCGTGAAATTGATTTTAGATGACAGATTGTTTAACCTAGGTAGGAATGAGTTTATCATCAAGAAGGATGCCTTAGCCGACCTTCCTAAACTTTGTAATTAGCTATGATTATTTGGATTTCAAATAGTAGAACTGGTAAGGTTTCTGCTGTGCTTTGCGCGATTTTGTTCCTGACGCAATTGTGTGTTCCATTGCATGTTTTGGCCGTAACAGCTGGTCCTTCACAGCCAGAAGTACAATCTTTCACACCAATTTCTACTTCAGATATGGTTAATCCGTTTACCGGTGATTTTAACTACAATATTCCACTTTTGGAGATAGGGGGGTATCCTATAAATATTGCCTACAATTCAGGTATTGGTGTAGAACAAGAAGCTTCATGGGTTGGGCTGGGGTGGAATATCAATCCAGGTTCCATAAGCCGATCCATGAGGGGGTTACCAGATGAATTTAATGGTGACGAAGTAGTTAAGAAAATCAACTACAAGCCAAGCCGTACTTATGGTCTCAATATTGGGCTAAGTCCCGAAATCTTCGGATTCGAAACTGATAATGTTATTAAAGTCTCACCTTCATGGGGTTTTACGTACAACAATTATACTGGTGTAGGATTCTCACAATCGATCAATCTCTCAATAGCAGGTTCAATGGGAGATGCAGCTATGGGGCAATTCGGTGTTTCCTTAACGGCGGGAGATGGAAATTTGAACATTGCGCCTTCATTGTCGCTGTCAGCTAATTTGCATGAGAATGAGGGTGTTGATAATTATTTGGGGGCTAATTTTGGATTAAACTTCGCGTCTCGAAGAGGATTAACAGAGCTTACATTGGGGGTGACTCAAACGGCTGCTCATTCTGCAGAAAGTTGCCTTGGAGAGGCTAACGGTAATAAAGGTGTTAATAGGTCGAATTCATTATGGAATTCTAGCATGTCTTTAATCAATTATGCATTCGTTCCTACTGTTGGGCATTCTACTCAACAAATTAATGCTTCTTTTCACGGAAAATTTGGTGTGGGGATTTTTGGAGCTGACGTGTCTCTTTCCTTGAGCGGTACCTATGCTGGAGAAATTCTAAAAGATAAAGTAACATCGTATGAAGCATTTGGCTATTCGCATCATGAAGATGCATTAGATTTAGTTTCATCAGGTCAGGGATTACAGGACTTTAACCGATACCTTGATGGGCCTTTTAAGCCTGGTGTGACGCCATATCTTCCGAT
Organism: Flavobacteriales bacterium; assembly: GCA_020437755.1. Taxonomy (GTDB): domain Bacteria; phylum Bacteroidota; class Bacteroidia; order Flavobacteriales_D; family Sanyastnellaceae; genus JADFAK01. The sequence continues at coordinate 3,620 of JAGQVX010000070.1, read as the reverse complement.
TTCCAGTTTCAATTTCGACCAATATACCATACTTGGAAATGGTGTGGGGGGACAGTTTCGTCCACATAGGTCTCAAATTGAGTTTGTTGCTGATCCTGCTATAGAAAGTCAGGGGTATGGTGGTAGTGGAGGATTTGAAATTGATCCTGGAAATACAGCCGATTGGGGCATAGACCTCCAGTATCATCAATCAAAAAGCAATAGCAATGCTTGGAGGAATGACAATGAGGCGATTGCACAATTAGAGCCAGCTAATGGTTCTGCACCTTTGCATGAGAAGTGTTATTATAAGATAGTTGGAGAGTTAGCAGTAGATCCAGAAATGAACGCTGAGAATAGTGCGAGTATGTTTTCTCGGTCTGGCAAAAGCAAGCCTGTTAAGTTTGACACTGGGTTTGATGGGAAGTTAAGGTCCGTTTTGAGTACAGTTGGTAATGTATCTGCACCAATAATTCGGAGTTCGCGCGCTAAAAGGAATGTGGCTATTGTAGATCGATCGAGTTTTGCACAGGATGGTTTTGAGGGTTTTGAAATAATAAGACCCGATGGAGCGAGATACATTTACGGTGATGCTTTGTTGAATGTACTTCAGAAGGAAGTGACCTTTAATTGCGCTGACCAAAACGCCTGGTATTCGGAGATTGAACAGCTCATTGACTATGATCCGCAATGGGTTTCTGTTGATAATATCCAAGGCAGTGACCATTATTTTGAATCGACCGAACTTCCTCCCTATGCTCATTCATATCTACTTACAGAAATTGTGACATCTGATTATGTTGATGCCGACGGTATTCCAGGTCCTTCACTTGGTGATATAGGCGGATATGTGAAATTTGATTATGTAAACTGGGCAGATTTACCAGGGATAGAAAGTCAACATTATAATTGGAGGGCGCCATATAATAAGGCGTATCACTCTCCAGCGCAGTTATCGGTACGAGATGATGATAAAGCAAGTTATCTTTATGGGGAGAAGGAATTGAAGTATCTGTCTACCATTGAGTCCAAAAATCAAGTAGCCGTCTTTGTTGTTAGCGAGCGTGAAGATGGTCTTGAGGCCGTTCAAGAACACACATTTGTAGGAAAAGGTAGTCAGGCTATGTTTAAGCTGGATAAAATAATTCATTTTACAAGGGAGGAGTATTTGAAATTCTTGCTTGATCCTGAATCTGCCACTCCAATTCAGACCGTTCATTTAAAGTACAATTATGAACTTTGTAGCGGCACGCCAAATTCGCGTGCTGGCGACATTGGCAATGAGGTTGGAAGCAACGGCAAGCTAACCTTGAAGGAGATTTATTTCACTTATGGCAATTCGAAAAAGGCTCGATTCTCATCATATAAATTTGACTATGAGAACAATCCAGACTATGAGTTCGGTGCATCTGATGTATGGGGGACGTTTCAGCCTAATTCTGCCAACGGATTAACGAATGTTGAGTATCCGTATGTGCGTCAGTCAAGAACTACTGCTGACCAATATGCAAGTGCTTGGTTGCTTAGCCAAGTCGAGTTGCCATCGGGGGGAGTTCTTAATATCGATTTTGAGGCCGATGACTATCAGTTTGTTCAAGATCACAAGGCAATGCAATACTGTAAAATGCTCGGATTTGTAGATCATCCGGATAATGTATTGACAATGGACGATATAAAGCCTGATTTATTTGATTATTCACCATTACAATCAAAGACGTTTGAATACATGGCTTTGGAAATATCTGATGAAGTATTGGCTGAGGTTGGAATGAATAATATGACTTCGCCGTCTGAAATATTGGAAGATGTATTTAGGCCGATGATGAATGGGTTGGAGAGGGATATTCAAGTCCGCTGTAAGATAAATACATTGACGGCTGGAAATCCAGATGGTGATGGTTGGGAGTATGTAGATGGATATGTGAATATGGAGCACTGCGGGTCTACGAATCTGCTTGTGAAATCATTGGGTAATACCGTTGTTGGTCTTGTAAGACTGGAAAGGGTGAATATCAGGGGGTTGGAGGAAGAGTCAGTATGTGCGGAATGCAATAGTGGAATATTCGAGAATAAATGTGCACATCCTATTTCAATGATTGGCTGGAATTACCTAAGGTCTCAAATGCCACGTCGCGCTATGAACTTGAATGAACCTGATGGCGATGCAGAATTATACGATGTTTTGCAAGTTATGGCTGGCGCTGGTTGGGCAAATCAAGTGTACAATATGGTCACTGGTCCATACCGGGAGATGCGCTCTCGGAATCAGTGTCAAAAAATTGAACCATCACGCTCTTGGGCGAGGGTAAACAATGTAACAGGCGGTAAAATTGGGGGTGGTTCACGTGTAAAGAGAGTCGTCATGTCGGATTCGTGGTCCAATATGACGGAGTCAAACGACGATTATACGGCATTTTATGGTACTGAATATCAATACAAATTGGCAGACGGAACCTCAAGCGGCGTTGCTTCCATGGAGCCTTTGGGCTGCCGAGAAAATCCTCTAATAGTACCTAAAGCAGTCCGTGAGGAGTTAAAACTGGTTGCAGATCATCATTCCTTTGTTGAGACCCCTGTGGCCTTGCCTTTTTATCCTGCAGCAGTGGTGGGATATAGTCGTGTTGAAATGTTACCTATTGGATGGAACAGTCTTGGAAATAGTAACGAGAATATGAAAGATGTAGGGCATACTGTTTATGAGTATTTTACATGCAAGGACTATCCTGTTATTGCCGACAATACTTCTATCGATTTGTACCGTAAAAAGCCAAGTGTATTTGCAATTTTTGGCATCGCCGTCAAGGACATAGCTTCAGCATCTCAGGGATATGTTGTTCGATTGAATGACATGAATGGAAAGGTCAAATCCATAAAATCTTATGGTGCTGGTCAAATTTCGCCATTGTCAGGCGTTGAGTATGAGTATTTTACTGCTTATGATGAAGAAGGGAATATTGTTCCGGATAACCAACAGCTCGTTATTAAATCAGACGGAAGTATTGAAGAGACATCTATTGGTGTTGAGTTCGATTTAGTGAATGATTTCAGAGAAAGCAGAACAACATCTTGGTCGGCAGGTCTTCAGTTCAATACTGCGACATTTTTAATAGCTGCAGTCCCTTGCATTGTTCCGACTATTTGGCCTAGCTTTTCAAACTCAATGACCCAGTTAAGAACAGCGGTTTCCACTAAAACTGTATTTAGCCGGGGTATCCTTAAAGGTACCAGATCAATTGTTGATGGTATTTCAAGCTCAGTGGAGGCTGTGGCGTTTGATGCAGAGACGGGTGAGCAAATACTTACGAAAAGCACAAATGAGTTTGGTGATGAATTCTACGTTTTTAGCTATCCCGCACATTGGAGCTATGATGGAATGGGCCAAGCTAGTAAGAATGTTGGGGCTAGACTTGATGTGTCTTTCAACTATCAGGCACAACTTGATAACAACGAGGGTTACTTCGTTTCGGGGGATGAAGTATTGTACTCGCCAGATACAAATGAGCCCACGATACATGCTTGGGTATGGAAGCCGGATAATAGCCAAGAGTTTTACTTAATCGATACCGATGGTGAGATATTGGAGGATAGCGGTACGGCTGTTATTGTGCGCTCAGGTAGGAGGAATATGCAAGGAGTTAGTG
>JAGQVX010000006.1 GCA_020437755.1 Flavobacteriales bacterium | reverse complement strand
GTCCACATCGAGCCACTCACAATGTGAATAGGAATTGCCGGAGCCATCGGCATTGAAGCAGCATTGGTCATGGCAAATCTGATATGTGCCCGACTGTGTGAAGCAATGTGTCCACGAAAGACCCAGACCTTGCACGACGATGTTGCCGGCGGCGTCAATGATCATCCACGACGAACAAGCATCCAAAGCAGGGTCGAGCGTGTTGGAGGTGAATTCATAACAACAACTGTCCAAATCCACAATGGTAAATCCGGGATCAGCGGTGCAAAAGCAATCCACAATAAGCGACTGACAATCCAGTGCAGTTGTTACATTTCCAGCAGCATCGGTGCAGCATGCTTCAAAACAAATCACATAGGTGTCATCATACTGAGGACAAAATGTGGTATTGTCGCCAGTAGCTGTCCACACGGTATTGCCCAGACCATCCACGATCACCCATTGCGAACAATTGGGATCAAGTGAATTCGGATCGGAAGCAAAGAACTCCCAGCAACAATTACCATCGGCATTAACGAAGAATTGGGCATTGGGCGTGCAGCCGGTATTTAGACAATCAATGACGATCAATTCACAATACTCATAGGTACAGAAGTTACCCTGAATATCCATACAGGTGACAGTAAGGCACACTTGGAAAACTCCGTTATTGGTAAACTGGTGGGTCACCACCTGTCCGTTGTCTGTGGTTCCATCACCAAAGGTCCAGTCCCAGCCTACTATAGTTGTATTATTAAATATTCCCGTATTGTCCGAAAACTGAAACTTGCATTGACCTAAATCGGTACTGTTGAAGTCCGGTTCGGCATAGCAGCCTTCACCACTGCAGTTCACCGTAATATTTTCGCAGTAAGTGTCGGTACATGTTGTTACTCCGTCTGAAACAGTGATGGTCAGACATACATTATAGGTACCCGGATTGAGGTAGGTGTGTGAAATTCCCCACGGAGCCGACATAGTGCTGCCATCTCCGAAATCCCATGTGGCTGTTATGATCATATAGGGCCAGCCATTGATACTGGCGTTGGAGAACAAGATCTGACAATCGTTGCCTACCGACCAGGTGAAATCCGCCGTTGGTGAGCAGGCCTGACTCACCTGCAGCCAGTACCACATAATGTCTGTGCAAGTCACTCCATTTATGGTATTGGTTATCGTGAGTGACACGGTGTAGTATCCGTGGGTAGCATAGGTGTGGGTTGGGTTGGGGGAATTGGATGTTGGCGTGTTATCTCCAAAATCCCACGTATAGGTCACTGTGCCATTTGTGGTAGAACAACTGGAATCAAATGAATACGTGAGGGCTGAAACCATAGTGGCCGTAATGCAAGCATCTGCAGCGCAAGCAGGATTGGAACAGGTAACCGTAATGTCATAGCAAATGCAGCATTCGCAATACTCCATGGTTGAGGTATTGTATCCGGTTACGGTAAGACAAACTGTGTAGGTTCCCGGATTTACATAAGTATGCGATGGATTAGCCTCAATTGAAGTACTGCCATCCCCGAAATCCCACATATAACAACCTATGAAACTCGAACCTCCGGGAGTTGAAGCATCAGTGAAGTTGATAGTACAGTCGTCGGTATCAACAGCGTGAGAAAAGTCTGGGTTCAAATCGCATGTCCAGTTTTGATCAACACATTGAGTGCCGGTGTAAGTCTGGTTGGCATCCGAAACCAACAGGCTTCTATAGGTGTATGCAGCCATCCGCATGCGAAAGACCTGACCTTGGGTGAAATCGGTGCGGCACGCGTCTTCCCAGTAGTCCATGTGGTTGTTGAGCAAATCGGGTAAATCGGGAACATCGTTGGTGCAACTGTTAATCGTGCCGGTACATCCCGATCCCCCGCCGCCATTCGTAGGCGGAGTGTCACATACCTGGTCGCCACTAGTTTTACAGTTGCTCGCCAAACCACCGGCACACTGTCCTTCGAAAATGTGGAGCAGATTAAAGTAGTGCCCTACTTCGTGTGTAAGCACGTGTCCCCATTCAAATCCCGGTGTGCAATTTCCCACGCATGTAGTGACGTCGCCAATGGTGTAGTGCGACATGAAAATTCCGTCTTGCCCTGCTGGTGCCCATCCGGGTAAATACGTCCACCCTGCGCCATTGTGGGCATCAGGTACAACGAAAATACGCAGGTAACGATCCTCGGGAAGTACCGATAATCCGGTGAGCATGGGGTGTTGGGGGCTGGTTCCTCCCTGGTACATAGCCGCCAGGTAGGGGTGGTCTACCCACATAATTCCGGGATTAACCGTGCTCTGCTGGACGCCTACGGCGCCGCCGGTTACCGCTGGAGCAGGGATGGTGCTCCCGTTGTATTCGGTGGCCAGACAAAATTCTATGCCGGTCCCGGAAAAGTGGTTGTTCAGCACGTTCATGTTGGCCAATACCCGTTGCTCGGACACAAATCCTTGCGAGCCATTGTGAACAATGTACCATACCACCGGTACGCGGTAATAATCCTGACAATCGGTAGTGCCATTGCCGCCCGCTAAACTCTTTTCGATGCCTCGGGCTTCAAGGATTTTATTGAGCCGCTCTTCCTGAATCTCGGATAATTCGCGCTCGTCGCCCGTGGCACGCACGGTGAGTTCCTTCATATAATCAAATCCACAATGATCATGTTCATGGATTTGAGCAGCTTCGAGCGGATTGAAAAACTTCTTTTCCGAATCACTGTTCTGTGCCGCGCCGGTGAGCACGAGCAGCAGCAGTAGTAAGATCAATTTTGAGCGTTTCATACGATTTGGGTTAAAGTTGAATGGTGTAAATTTCTTCACCCCCAAGCGTATTTTTCCGATGAATGAGCAGCAGGTATGACCCATTGAGTGACCGGTGTGTTTTCTGAGAATTTGGTTGGCCCTAAAAAAGAATCCCCCCGCCATCGGCGAGGGGCCCTAACCTTAGTTTCTAGTTGAAATCATCAGTTCGTTAACAAATGCTTTCATTTTGACCTGTCTAACCAATATCCCTTAACCAAATGAAGGAATGAAAGACGTTTCAAAATTAATAAGGTCAAGACCGCGGCATGCGCCAAATGAGTTACTGGCAGGGATCATTGAGTATTCGGTAATTTGAGCGAGAATACGGCATTCGCCAAATGGAGTACTGCCACTTACGCGCCAAGGTGTTGCTGCAGAAACTGCTCCATCGCCCGATAGAAGGCGAATCGGTTTTCCTCGTTGCGGAACCCATGTCCTTCTTCTTCCTCTACCAGATATTCCACCTCGATTCCCCGCTCCTGCATCGCCGCTACCATTTGGTTGGATTCTTCCACATTCACCCTGGGGTCTCGCGCTCCTTGGGCAATTAACAGTGGAACTACTATGCGGTCCGCATGAAACACGGGCGAAGCCGATTCCAGCAACTCCTGATCCTGCTCCGGATGTCCCACCATTTCATACATCATTTCCAGATACTGCTCCCAGTATGGGGGGATGGTTTTCATGAAGGTAAACAGATTCGAAACGCCCACGTAGTCAATGCCACAGGCGTATAAATCGGGTGTGAAAGCGAGTCCGGACAGGGTAGCATACCCGCCGTATGAACCACCGTAAATGGCCACGCGCTTCGGGTCGGCTATGCCCTGATCAATGAGCCACTGTACGCCATCGCTGATATCGTCTTGCATGGCTTTGCCCCATTGCTTGAACGAGGCTTCCCAAAAAGCACGTCCGTAGCCCACCGATCCGCGAAAATTCATCTGCAACACGGCATACCCGCGATTGGCCAGAAACTGCACTTCCGGATTGAACCCCCAGTAATCACGGGCCCACGGTCCGCCATGAGGATTGACAACCACCGGCAAATTGCGGGCTTCCACCCCCACCGGCAGGGTTAGGTAGCCGTGAATGGTGAGTCCGTCGCGCGAGCGATACTCAACCGACTCCATTTTACATAGATGGTCTTCATTGAGCCATGTGCTCACTTCTTCGATGAGAGTGAGGGCATTACGCTCAAAGTCGTATAAGTAATACGCTCCCAAGGATCGGTCGTTAAAGGTCCTTACGATGAACACTGTTTCGTCCTTGTTGGCGCTGGTGAAGGCAATTTCTTTCCCGGGAAGCATGTCCTGTACCTGTCGATACCGACGCTCAACGCGTTCATCCAGAAAAATCCGCTGTTTCCGATCTGTTGTGTAGCTGATCTGGGTAAGAACCTTGCGCTTGCGACTGTAAGCCAGGTGTCCGGCATCGGTATCGGTAGGTTCAAACAGCACTTCTTCTTCGCGGTTCTCGTCAATGCTGTAGCGAATTACTGCAGCCTTATCCCTGCCAATGTTCGACAAAGCGTAAATATCACGGTTGTCAAATGTGAAGAAAAGGGGCGAAAGGGTTGATTTGAAATTGAACGTGCAGAGGGTCGACCATTCTTTCTCTTCGTGTGTCCGATAGAGCACACTGCTGTTCACACCGTCGGTGGCGAGCGCCATACGCAACTTGCCATCGTGATCGGTCATCCAACCGGAAATATTACCCGGATTTTCTGCAATGAGCTTAAGCTCTCCCGTGCGAATATTGAGACGATAGGGGTCAAAAACCTGGGCAAGGCGCCGGTTCAAACCTACGATGATATGATCGGCATCGTCTTCCAGGTCATCGATAAACTGGGTGCGAACGCCCTCGAATTCGGTGAGTGGAAGTAGTTCTGATCCATCCGGATTGACTGCATACAAGGCAAAATTTTCGTCCCCACCATGATCTTTGAGAAACAACAATCGGTCGTTGCCTTTCCACGCATGTCCGGCGATGTCACGGTCGGTTACATGGGTGAGTTGCCGGGCATTGGAAGGATTGTCAACCGGACAAACAAACACATTCATGCGGTTCTCGAAAGGTGCCATGAAGCTGAAATACCGTCCGTCGGGCGACAATTGGAAACCCGATTTTTCCGGGTTGCGAAAGAAATCTTCTACTGCGTATCGTTTCACTCGAATGGAAGTTGGTGGGGCGCAAAAGTGCAAAATCCGAGGCGATTAGCCATTTGCCGAATGGCCCTAAAAAATGCAAAAATCAGGAACCAATTTCCTTTTCAAGGGCTGCCACAAAAGCATCGAGGCGTTCAAGAGTAACATGCTCCATAACCACAATTTTATACCATTCCGGTTGATGATGATTGTCGGGCACAAGGCCAAATCGATGGGCAAATTCTGCCGACAAGTGATCAGCGTGGATCGTGACAATATTGGAAAACGGATTGCGAAAATGTCGAATTCCGAACCGATCGAGATACTGGCTGAGCCACTGAGCCCGCTGGTGGAGCGTGTTGATTTTTTCCTGCCAGCCATAGTAACCGTACATCATCAAAATCATCCAAATGGATATGGCATTGGCCCCCGACCGTGAGCCTATCACCGTGCTGTCCTGGCCTTCAACATAGCTGGCTTCTTCCGTCATGGCGTATTTCATCATGCCCTTCCGTATGAGAAAAATGCCGGTACCATAGGGCGCCTGGACCATTTTGTGCGCATCGAGCGTGATGCTGCTGACATGCGTATTGCGAAAATCAAGACGACTCTGCGGCTGGGCAAAAGGGTAGAAGAATCCACCGTAAGCGCCATCTACGTGCATAAAAAAGGGCACCTTTCGATCTTCCAGCACCTCAGTCAGCACGTCAATTTCATCCACCGATCCGAACATGGTGGTCATCATGTTAGCGACACAAATGAAGTATTTCTTGCCCTGCGCAATGGCCTCATCGACGGCTTTTTCAGCAGATTGTCGGGTCCACACGCGCGACTCACCTTCCACTCCAATCGGACTCCAGGAAATATTGAGCAGATTGGCCGCCTTGGGCATCGAGTAATGGCAATCTTCCGACCCTAACAAATGGATTTCGTCGTGCTTCGCAACATGCTCGCGAAGGAAACAATTGCGGTAGATCCAGATGGCCTGAAGATTGGCTTCCGTCCCGCCGGAAGCAACATAGCCGTCGCACTCGTTTTCGGCACATTTGAGGATGTCCTCGGAACAGAGCTTAATCACTTCGCGCTCAATGGCTTGCGTTCCTTGAAAAAACGATTCCGATTTGTCCAGCGTATGGCAACCGATGTGGTTGGGATTGTGGACCATGGTGGCCAAGAAAGGTGCGTTTTTCAGGAAGGGTTCGTCCTGGTAAAAAACCTTGGAGTCCAAATGCGAGGCGGGAACTCCCAAAATATCATCGTGATAGAAATTCACGTTCTGATCAATCGCCCCAAACACCCTTTTTTTGATGTCCTCCAATTCCATTTTTTTCCACATAACCCGAGATTTTGGTGCAAAATTGGTCACCATTTTTCAACCCATCACCAAAAAGTGTGGGTTTTCGGTGTGATTTAAGTCAATTTTATTCAAGGGACCTATTCGGCAATTAGTGATAGTACTTGCCTGTAGCCCTTGATTTACGCGGTTTCAGCAACCGATTTCCGTTGCCAGCTTACAAGTGGGAAATTCATTGTGTGCCCTTACGAGTCATGCAACCTTTGTAGAATTAAATAGGTCTAGTTCAAAATATCAATGTTTCGACGCGCCTTAACCACGTCTGATTCAGTACTTTTGACGACGAAATCAGGCATTCGACCTTCGAATGATTGAAAAACTAATGACCATCGAACTACTTAAACGAACGCTGTTTACAGTGTTCATACTTAGCCTAACCCTCACGCTTTCTGCTCAATGTGAAGTGGATGCTGGAGAAGATGTCACGATTTGCCAGGGAGATCAAGTCACCCTTGGTGGGTCACCGACTGTGATATCGGGTAACAATCCTTCGTTGGATTGGAACAATGGGGCCGCCGACGTGGACAATCCGGTAGTGAGTCCCAATTCCACCACAACCTATACCGTTGAGCTTTCTGCAAATGGCGGGTGTACCGACACGGATCAAATCACGGTGACTGTACTTCCTGCGCCCAATGCCAACTTTACATGGAACAACGATGGCGATTGCGCAGGCACACCCATCAATTTTACGAATACCTCTACCGGACCAGGACTTGAATTTGAATGGGATTTTGGGGAGCCATCCAGCGGAGGGGCCAACACTTCAACGCTTGAAGATCCTACCCATGTGTTCAATCCGGCCGGAAACGGAACGACAACGTTCGATGTGACCCTCACGGTGACAGGAGCCAACGGTTGTTCGGACTCGATAACGCAAACCATTACGGTTCAGGAAGCACCCAACGCCGTGCTTGCCGATCCGGTTTTTGACTTTGTTCAGTGTGATGGAAGTGGCACCTTCAATTTGAGCGTACTTGATGCTTCCACCCCTGCCTCCAATACCAGCTACACCATTGACTGGGGTGATGGTTCCGGAGTGTGGACCAGCGGCAGCGCACCGGTATTGGTAAATCATACCTACAACGGACTCGGAGTTTGGGAACTCACCTATACCGTTGTGGGAACCAATGGCTGTACTACGGTGCAGTATATCGACGTGTCCAATGTTACCAACCCTGCAATTGGTGCAGGAACCACGGGTAACACCACGGTTTGCGGTCCGGTAGAATTGTGTTTCAACCTGAGTTTGTACGAGTCCAACCACGAGTCTACAACCTACACCGTAAACTTCGGAGACGGCAGCCCTACGCAGACGTTTACCCACCCGCCACCCGCTCAGGTATGTCACACATACTCTGCATCCTCGTGCGCAGGTGGTGCTGCATATGTGTTCTCGGTAATTGCCAACAATGTGTGCTCGTTTTCGGAGGGAACCATTTCGCCTATTGTCATTTACTCGCCCCCTACGGCCGACTTTTACGCTACGCCTGTCCCACAGTGCGTGAACGTGCCGGTTGATTTCATCAACTTGTCCCAAATGGGATATTACACCAACTGCGGACAGAACGGTACGTTCATCTGGAACTTTGGCGATGGCTCGGGCGATGTGGTCGTGGCTTCTAACTCCGATCAATCCCACGTGTACACCTCACCGGGTACATACACGGTGACGATGACGTCATTCAATGCCTGCAATGTGGGAACTCCTCAGGTGGCTACTCAGGAAGTATGTATCGAGGAACCACCCACTGTGGCGTTTGATGCGAATCCGACCACCAATTGCATTCCCTTCACGGTCAACACAAACAACAACAGCACCATTGGCAGCATTTGCAATGTGGTGTATGACTGGACGCTCTACACCATCGATACGGAATGTACGGTGAGTTCGCCCAACTATCAATACGTCAATGGAACCGACGCTGCATCAGCCGAGCCATCCATTGAGTTTCTTTCGCCCGGACAGTACCAACTCGAATTGCTGATGGCCAATTCCTGCGGTATTTACACGGATGTGCAAACCATTATCGCACAGGATGAACCCATAGTAGCCCTCGATCCCATCGCCAACATCTGCGAAGGAGATGCCGTCGTACCTGTGGCCTTTATCGAGGATTGTCTGGCGCCAATAACCGGAACTTCATGGACTTTCGAGCAAGGAACTCCGGGTTCTTCGTCCTCTGCAAGTCCGGGGTCAGTGCAGTTCAACAATGCGGGAACCTGGGATATTTCACTCGACGTTACCAACGTGTGCGGTACAACTCCTGTAGCCACTACAGTTACCGTTGAACCGGCACCAATAGTTTCTATTGCTTCAACACTGGGCACGGAGCTATGTGCGGGTGAGTCTACCAATCTCACTGCTTCCGGCGCTGTGTCCTACACATGGACGTATGATCCTACCTTGTCCACAACCAACGGCGCAAATACTACCGCTACTCCCGGCTCGCAAACCACTTACACGGTTACAGGATACAGCAGCGCGGGATGTCCGGGTACACAAACCATAACTATTGATGTCAATACGTTGCCAAGCGTTTTGCCAAGTGGTTCGTTTGAAATTTGCCAGGGCGATGATATTCAGGTGGGCGTTAATGTGAGCGGCGGACAAGCACCTTATGTCACTTATAACTGGTCGCCCGGTGCTACATTGAGTCAAACCGATATTCCTGATCCTATTGCTAATCCAACCTCGGATACGACCTATGATGTATGGGTAACCGACAGCAATGGCTGTGAAGGACTGGGCGAGGTGTTTGTTGACGTGAATCCGCTCCCTGTTGTGGATGCCGGACCGGATGTGATTTTGTGCAATCAGCCTGTTGCTGAGCAGCTTACGGGTTTTTCGCCTACTCCTGGAGTTGGTGAATCAGGAGTGTGGACAGGGCCAAATGTGGACGCCGGCGGTGTATTCACACCTACCGGCGTGGGAACATTTGATCTCACTTACACCTTTATCGATGCCAATGGCTGTGAGAACCAGGACATGCTTACGGTTGAGGTCGTTGATCCAACAATGGCAGATGCAGGACCGGATTTGACGTTCTGCGAAACGACTGTAGTGGAGCTTCTGGAAGGGGTGACGCCAAACGGAACCTGGTCGGGGACCAATGTGTTGAGCGACGGAACATTCACTCCTTCGCCAGCCGGATTGTATGTACTTACTTATAGCGTGGGAGGTGGATCGTGCCTTTCGCAGGATGATATTATTGTTGAAGTTTATGAATTACCTGTAGTTGATGCAGGTGATGTACTGGAGATTTGTGCAGGCGATAGTATTCAACTCAACGGACAAGTTAATGGAGGCGAGCTGCCTTATGATACGTACACCTGGTCTCCCTCGGCAACGTTATCTGATGCCACAATTCTGGATCCTTTTGCAGATCCAATCCTCAATGAAACCTACACGCTCGACGTAGTAGACGACAATGGCTGCGTAGGAACTGATGATGTCGACGTGATAGTGAACGCGAGTCCGGATGTTGAGGCAGGTCCTAATATCGTATTGTGCAACCAGCCATTTCCGGAACAACTTACAGGATTCTCACCGCTTCCCGGAGTGGGAGAAACCGGCGAGTGGACAGGGCCAAATATCGACGCCGGAGGATCGTTCACTCCCAACGGAACAGGCACATTCTGGGTGTACTACACATTCACCAACGCTGTAGGCTGCGTAGCAGTGGATTCCCTCACCGTGGATGTCATCGATCCCACACAAGCCAATGCCGGTCCGGATTTCGATTTATGTCTGAATGATGACCCTGTTCAATTGGCGCAACCGGGCGACTGGAGTGGTACTGATGTTACGGTGACCGGTTTGTTTACTCCGGCTCAGGATGGTGTATTCACACTGACTTACACACTTGGGGTTGGGACGTGTGAAACAACCGACGATGTTGAAGTCACCGTATGGACGCTGCCTGTTGCCGATGCCGGACTTGATGCCACCATTTGTGCGGAAGGTTCCGTGCAGCTTTCGGGCTCGGGTGTCAGCGACAATATGCCAATTACAACATACGAATGGACTGGAGGTGTTGGCCTGGATCAGACAGATGTTCCTGATCCGGTAGCTGATCCTGCCTCAACCCAAACGTATACCCTGACCATCACCGATAGTGAAGGATGTCAGGGCTCGGATGACGTGAATGTATTTGTAAATCAATTACCCATAGTTGAGGCCGGTCCTGATATTACAGTTTGCGATCAACCCATCGCCGAAGTACTCACCGGATTCTCACCAGTGCCGGTGGGCGCAGAGATGGGGGAGTGGACCGGCACCGGAATTACCGACCCGTCGGGCGAGTTTACCTCACCCGGAATTGGAGATTATTGGGTGTATTACACCTTCACCGATGCCGTAGGTTGTGCCGATGTGGACTCCATTCTCATCACCGTGGTAGATCCGGTTGTCGCCAATGCCGGCCCGGATCAGGAGATTTGTCTAAACAATGGCCTCTATGAATTGCAGGGTTTCAGTCCGGTGAACAATATCAACTGGTCGGGAACAGGTATCGTCGATCCCGCCCTGGGAACTTTCGATCCACTCATTGCCGGTGTGGGGACATTTACCCTCACCATAGAATTTGGCTCGGGCACGTGCTATACCACCGATGATATGGAGATTACGGTTGATCCGCTTCCGGTGGTGGAGGCTGGAGTACCTGAAAGTGCATGTGGTAACCTTTTGCCCTTTGATCTGAGCGGCGCATCGCCGGCAGGCGGTCTTTGGGAAGGTACGGGCATTATCGATGGTATCAACGGAACATTTGATCCAGCAGTTGGTCCGGGCACGTACAATGTGTTTTACTGGTACACAGAGCCTTCAACAGGATGCGCTGATACGACCTACAAAGAGGTAACGGTAGCTCCCGTACCGGTAGCTGACTTCATTCCTGCTCCCCTGGGATGCACCAACAGCAACGTCGATATTGATGACTTTACCTCCGGAGCTACCGATTGGATTTGGTACTGGGGTAATGGAGATAGCACGGTTTCGAGCACACCGCTTTATATTTATCCGGATCCCGGATTTTATGACATTACACTCGTCGCATTCAATCAGTTTGGATGCTCCGATACGCTTGTACAAACCAATGAGATTATTGATCCGCCCGTAACCGCGTTCGAACTTCTGCCTTCTGAAGGTTGTGCACCATTGTACGTGGAATTCGTGAACAACTCGGTGGGGCAGGATCTCACCTATGAATGGGATTTGAGCATCATGCAAACGACCGATGAGACCCCTCAGCCGCTCACGTACCAGCAAGGTGACGACATCGTGAATTATCCCATTGAGCTGATTGCCACCAATTTCTGTGGTTCGGTTATGGATCAGGATACCGTAACTGTTTTCCCGCAGCCCGTTGCCGGATTTGGTACCAACCTCGATGTGGATTGTTCTCCATTTGACGTAGTCTTCAATAATATTTCCACCGGGAACCCTGATACCTATCAATGGGATTTCGGTGATGGCCTTTTCTCCAATATGGAAGAACCGGGTATACATACTTTCTGGACTGATACCATCGCTGTGGACTATACGATTACACTCATTACTACCAATGAATGTGGCATCGACACGGCCGAGTACACCATCACCGTGCTTCCAAATACCGTGACTGCGTTTTTCAACACCAATATTACCGAAGGATGTCAGCCTCTTGAAGTAGAGTTTACCGATTTTTCAGAAGGTGGAACGGTTATTTCCTACGATTTTGGAGATAACTCTTTTACCAATAACCCCAACCCAACGCACGTATTCACAGATCCCGGGTTCTATACCATTTATCAATACGTGAACAATGGTTGTAGTTATGATACCACGAGTATCATGGTTGAGGTATTTCCCGGACCGGTGCTTGATTTTACCACCGATGTACCCAACGTGTGTGCCAATCAACCGGTACAGTTCATCAATCTTTCGGAAGACGTCAACAACGTGTCCTGGGATTTTGGCGACAACACCACTTCCGATGAAACCAACCCGATTCATACCTATACGGAAGGCGGCGGCAACTATACCGTAACGCTCACCGGAACTTCCATGTTCAACGAATGTCCGGGTTCTACCCAACAGTCGTTTACAGTGTTCAACGTTCCTGAGGCCAGTTTTGAAGTCGATGAGCAGGTAGGGTGTAGTCCATTTGTGGTTCAATTTGACAATACCACAACCGGTGGATTCTTCTACACCTGGGACTTTGGTGATGAAAATACCGATAACGTACTCAATCCCGACAATACCTTCTACAATTACACCGCTGATCCGGCATTGTACACCGTGGAGTTGATTGTGGAGAATATGCAGTTGTGCCGAGATACAGCCTATCTCGACATCATCGTATCGCCTACGCCAATTGCGGCATTTGACTTGTCACTATACGAAAGTTGCTACTTCCCGCAGTTCATCGAAATCACCAACAATACCCAGTTTGCCAACGGTTATCAATGGGATTTGGGAGTACTGGGTACGGACGATGTAGTGGAACCCGAATTCGTGATTGACGCGGATGGAACGTATCCCATTTCACTTACGGCAACCAACTCCTATGGATGCAGTGATTCAGCGCAAGATGAGATCGTTATCCACCCGCTGCCCGAAATCTTGTTTGAAGTCGATGCACCTGCCGGATGTATTGACCATGCCGTGAACTTTGTGAATTTCACCGACGGAGCCACATCCTACGCTTGGACTTTCGGAGACGGGGACTACTCTTTTGCCGATGACCCTTTCCATCTGTACACCGAAGCCGGAATTTATGATGTTACGTTGGTAGCCACCACCGACATGGGATGCGTGGATACCCTTGTCATGGAGGAATTTGTTCAGGCTTATCCCTTGCCTTCATCCATCTTCACGTTTGAGCCGGAAGACCCACACGTTTGGACCCCCGGAATTCAATTTGAAGACCTCAGCTTCAGTGCTGTAGCCTGGCAATGGGATTTTGGTGATGGAGGCTACTCCAACGAACAAAACCCATATCACACCTACGTAGATGCCGGAATGTACACCATTGAACAAATCGTGTACAATGTCTATGGCTGTTCGGATGTATCCTACCGTTCTATTGAGGTTGATGACAAGTTCAATCTGTACGTGCCCAATACGTTCACTCCCGATGAAGACGGCAAGAATGAAGTGTTCCTGCCTCAGATGTCGGGCAAGGGGCTTGTTGAATTTTATGAATTCAAAATATTCGATCGCTGGGGCATCAAGATCTTCGAAACGAATGATCCGGATCAACCGTGGGTGGGCGACTATATGGGCCCGGGTGATTACTATGTCCAAGATGACGTTTATGTGTGGCAGATCAAAGTGCGGTTGTCCAACGATGATGAATCGCGGTTGTACACGGGCCACGTTAACATTCTGCGCTAAGAATTTTAAAGCCTTACTTCATTTTTTTTTACTTACTACCCAAGGTTCTTTTGAGTTTGAGCGTGTAGGTAGTTAGAAACTTAAATTAAATCGAATGAAAAAGATCTACTTGTTCTCTCTATTCGCGCTTTTCGCAATGTTTGCCAACGCCCAGGTATCAGGCGTATCGATCCAGTTGTACTACTCGGATGATGGTACGGTTGATGGTTATCCTGAAGGCTTCAATACCTGGAGGGTTTATGTGCATTTTGAATCGGCCGACGATTACCTGAGCGCCGTTTATGCCTCAACCGAGTCGGTTCCATTGACCATCGGTAGCTCAACCGATCAAATCTGGAACTCAGCACTGGGTGGCATTACCCGCGATGATATCACTGATGCAATGATTAGCGTAGCTCCGGTTGTTGAGTATGATTCATACGTTGCTGTTGGTGCTACATCAACAGGCAATGAGGTGAGCTTTATTTCTTCACAGCCTGCCTTCAATCTGATTGACGACGCCTTTGGTGCCGGTAGTACTGATGAATTGGATGAGAACCTGTATATGGTAGACGGCATTTGGTTCAACTTGCCTTATGACGACGACAGCTTTGCTTCAGGCAACGACAACAGCGTGCTGATTGCTCAAATCACCACTGATGGCGATGTAGAAGTGTGCGTTAATTTCCAGGTTTTTCCGGGCGGACAAAGTGGATCGCTGACCATTTATGATGATTACTGCGAAACGGCTCAGGCTCCTGTAAGTGTTGAGGAAGTTTCGGCACAAGGCCAAATGGTTATTTTCCCTAACCCTGCTCAAACAACGACTCAAATCACCGTTCCTTCAAACGGACAGTTTGTACAAATTTCAGACTTAAGCGGCCGACTGGTATCTCAATATCGTGTAGTTGGTTCTACGCAATCGGTGGACCTTGCTGACTTCACCGATGGACTCTACTTCGTACGTGTGTTCGACCAGGCCGGACAGGTCATCGAAACACAAAAGCTAATCCTGGAGTAATACTTCGGATAACTAAATTGGTTTTTCAAAGAATCCTTCACTTCGGTGAGGGATTTTTTGGTTTAAGGCATTCGCCAAATGGGGGGAGTAGCACATTTGGCAGTATTGCCACACATTTCCCACATGCAACTACAAAGCGTCTTTTTCCAGACTCTTGATCATACCAAAGGACTTCAGCAAGTGATATAGCCCGGGCAGGATGAGCACGCTACCTACCAGCAAAGCCCATCCCAATGTCTGAATCACAGCGTCGGGGGCGATGCCGTCAAGAATACTCACGGCCTCACCATCGAGGGTGACCAACTCGGGGAAATTGGCAAGTACGGGAGCCGTCATAATGAGGAACATTTGAATAACCACCATGAAGCGAACGCGCACCTGATGACCTTTTCCCAACTGTTGCCACAACGGATACAACAATAGCGTAGCCAGGAAAATGGCAGCCAAACTGGCTGGTGAAGTGAGCATGTTCAATATGAAAGTGACTTCATTGAGCAGACTTACCACCAAAACCACCAATCCCGAGAATACGATAATGAGGTTGAAACTTCGCGCCTTAATTCGGTAGCGCAACTGTTGATCGTCTGAAGTCTCGCCAATGAGGAAAACGGCCGCATTAAAACCGCATAAACCGGTGAAAAAGGCACCCGTGGCCAAACTGAATACCGATGTCCAGGGAGCTATGTACATTGCGTAGAAAGTTGCATCGGGCTGGCTGTCCAGCGTGATCATTTCTCCACTCACAAGCGCCCCAAACGTAGCGCCCAGAAAGAATGGGGTCCAAATACTCGACCATCGGAACAAGCGATCATAAAACTGTTGAGACCCATCCTTCACCGCATCATAATGCCGAAATACAAATGCCACACCCCGACCGATAATCCCTAGTAAAATCAGTGTAATGGGAAAGTGGAGGTAGATCATCACAGCATTAAAATACACCGGAAAAGCCACCCACAAGATCACAGCCACAATAATGAGCCACACGTGATTGGCCTCCCACACCGGACCAATTACCCGATAGGCGTGCGCCTTGGTTTTCTCCCTGCTCGCCTTTCCCGAAAGCAACTCAAGGACACCCACGCCGTAATCCGCACCACCCAGAATGGCATAGAGAAATGTGGCAACACCTAAAAATGCGAGTACAATCCAACTCATGATATCGTTGTTTCCTGGTTAAAGACGCGAATTTGCCGTTGCATCAACCACCATATTGCCGTGGCAAGCACGACGTAGATGGCCAGATACATAAAGAAAGTAACCTGTATTCCGGGAACGGGCGTTACTGCCTCTGATGTACGCATAATGCCATGAATAATCCAGGGTTGTCGGCCTACCTCGGTTACGGTCCACCCGGCTTCAAGGGCAAGAAATCCTGCAGGAGCCATGAGGGTAAAAAACAACCAGAAAAACTTCTTGTCGTGCAGCTTGGTCTTCTTCAAACTCCAGAAGTAAATCAGCGCTGCGAGCATCATCAAACTACCCAAGCCTACCATTACCTGAAAAGCATAGTGCGTAATGCCAATCGGTGGATGCTCTTCTTTAGGGAAGTCATTCAATCCGCGAACTTTGGCATTGAAATCTCCAAAGGCGAGGAACGACAACAATCCGGGCAGTTCCAGTTTGTGTGAAACCGTTCCCGTTTCTTCATCAACAATTCCTCCCAAGAAGATAGGCGCACCTTCCATGGTTTCGTAGTGGGCTTCCATTGCTGCCAATTTCACAGGCTGACGCTCAGCAACATCCTTGGCCGACAGGTCCCCACTAATGGGTTGGAGCAAAGCTGCTATTGAACCAAAAAGCAACGCTATTTTGAAGGCGAAAAAATGAATCTCCTTCTTCCTCCCACGCCAAATTTGATAGGCGTGAATACCCGCAACCGCGAATCCTGTAGACGCAAAAGCGGCCAAAGTCATATGAAGGGATTGTGTAAACCACGCCGGATTCATCAAGGCGCCAACAGGGTCGATCTGACTGAAAACTCCATCTTCGAAAACAAATCCGGAAGGAGCATTCATCCAGCCATTCGCCGCTACGACCAATATTCCCGATGCCACACCCGATACACCAATAATGAGTCCGGTAAACCAATGAAACCATTTGTTGCGGAGCTTTTTCCATCCGTATAAATAGAACCCGAAGGCCACAGCTTCAACGAAAAAAGCAGCTCCTTCCAATGAAAAGGGCATGCCAATTATAGGTCCGGCATGCTTCATAAACCCGGGCCAGAGCAGCCCCAACTCAAAAGACAGCATGGTTCCCGAAACGGCACCGGTCACAAAGAAGATCGCCACGCCACGCTGCCACGCTTTAGTGAGGTCAAGGTAGGCTTGCTTGCCGGTTTTGAGCCAGCGGTAATGCGCTACTATCATGAAGAAAGGCATCACCATGCCGATGCAGGCAAATACAATGTGAAATCCCAGTGAAGTAGCCATTTGCAGCCTTGCGGCTTCCAGTGTATCCATAGGTGGCGGGTATTCAGTTGATACCGGTTTCCCACGTGCCGAGTAGTTCAATCCGCACAAAAGGAAGGGTTAATTTACAGAACAAAGATCAATCACCAAGGGCGAAATGAAAGTGACAAAACCTACACGTGCAAGTTTAGCCCTTTACATACCGCAGTTTGTGAACTTCCACGCGTGTTTTAAATACCCCAAAGGCAACCAGGGCAACTCCATTGTCGAGTTCCAGTACTTCGCCATGTTGCTTGCTGGTGGCCAGTTTTACTGTGGTGCCAACCGCAATTCGCGCTATATTATCTTTGAGGTCTTTTCGCTCTTTCTGCTTCTTCTGGGCTTTCTGCTTGATCTCACTTTTGATGCGATCTTCCTCCATCCTCGACTTTTCCATCAACAGGTAATCCCTGATTTCATTGAGCAAGGGTTTGTTGCCGCGCTCCGCTTTTCGAGTGTCGAACTCACGAATAAATTGCTGCATTTTCTTTCCGCGTGAGAGCAAATCGTTGTTCTTGTCCACCAACTGCTGCTGTGCATTCAGCCGCTCATCATATCGGTCGCGCCGTCGTTCAAACTGTTCGCGCGCCTTGGTCGCGGCTTGTTCGGCATCTTCTAATGCCAGATTTAACTTGCTGACTTTGCCCTTTTCGCGCTGAAGATCGGCAATCATCCTGTCGAGTTGAACTTTGCGGTCGTCCAGTTTCTCCTTGGCTTGTGCAATCAATTGATGATCAATACCATTAATTTCGGCCACTTCAAATGTGAATGAGCTTCCGGGCTGTCCTATCGATAATTGGTACAAGGGCTCCAGTGATTCACGATCAAACAACATGCATCCATTAACCGCATTCCGCAATTGGGCGGCTTTCATCTTGATATTGGAATAATGTGTGGTGATCACACCAAATGATTTTTTGCTGTATAGCGCCTCAAAAAACACCTCTGCCAGAGCTCCTCCTAATTCCGGATCTGAACCGGTTCCAAATTCATCGAGCAACAACAAGGTGCGCTTATTGGCGATCTCTAAAAACGACTTCATACGCTTCAGTCGGTAGCTGTACGTGCTGAGCTGATTCTCAATGGATTGATTATCACCGATATCGGTCAGGATAGCGTGAAAAACCGAAAACGTACTTCGCTCATCGCAAGGAACCAGCAATCCACTCTGAAGCATCAACTGCAGCAATCCTACTGTCTTTAGCGTAATAGACTTACCGCCGGCATTCGGACCGCTTATGACGAGCATGCGGTTGAACTTGTCCAGACGAAGGGTTTGTGGAATTGTTCGGATGCCTAGTTTTTTATTAGCCAGAAACAGAATAGGGTGGTAAGCATCGATCAGGTCTACTTCCATCTCACCAGAAATCTGCGGCATGGAAGCTTCCAAAGCCGCCGCCAGACGTGCCCTGGCGTTGATGAAATCCAACTCGAGAAGCATGGATTGGAACAGGGCGAGTTCCTCCTTGAACCGACTCACTTTGCCCGTCAGTTCGGTAAGGATACGTCGAATTTCACGCACCTCATCATCTTGCAGTTGCTCCAACTCGAAGTTGAGTTCTATATTTTCGGCGGGCTCGATAAAGGTCCAGTTTCCGGTTTTGGATGATCCCAAAATATGTCCCTTCACCTGACGTTTATGTCCGGATAGCACCGACAAAACCCGTCGGTCATTGACAAAGGCCTCATTGGTGTCGGCCAGCCAACCTTTGACTTTCAGGTCTTTGAGAACCTTGCTGAAATTTCGGTTGATCTTGCGTCTGATCGTTTCCATAGAGCTGCGAATCTCCGCGAGTTCAGGGGAAGCGTCGTTGCGTATTTTGCCTTTGTCATCGAAAACACCTCGAATCAGTGTTACGACTTCAGGACAACGCTGGCAGGTATCCACAACCTGTCGGAGGTGGAGGTATCCTTCTTCACTGCCGTGAAAGAACGCGATAATTTCATGTGAAAGTTCCGTAATCCGCAGGATTTCGACGAAAGCCTCTGCTTGCAATGAGGATCCTTTCAATCCGAGCATTCCCAGTTCGCGGTGAATTTCTTTGAATTCCAGTCGGGGAAACGACAATCCATTGCTGCGGATATGCAGGAATTCATCGGTTTGGTGCAGGTCAACAATGCATTTTTCACGCAGCGCTGAGGGTTCAAGCTGCTCCGCGCGCGTTCGTGCCGTTGGGCTGTGACAATATCCTGCCAGCATTTGGCGGATTTCGTCAAACTCCAGGTCGCGAAGGGTTTGGATGTCAAAATGACTCTGCATGCCGCAAAACTAGCGCAATTCGGCTGATTCTGTGCGTGCCGGTGGTTGCAAATTCCAGCTTTTACACGTGGCGTGGAACTCGTGCCATTCGGCAAATGCGTTGGAAAACCAGTCCGTTCTCACTGTGTGTTTCCACCGGCTCGATAGTAAATCCGTTTTTGGTGTAAAAGGCTTCCGTCCGCGGATAAGGGGTTCCATCGGCGCGAAGCTGTCCTTCCGAGGACAAGATCCAACCGTAATGCATTTGCTCGGAATCCAGGTATTCCAACAAATGCGATCCCCAGCCCTGGTGCTGAACGGAGCGATCAATGATAATGACAAACCATCGTTCGGTATTGCGCTCGAAGTCGCACATCCAACCTACTAGTTGATTGTTGAATTCCATTAAAACGTGGTGGGCATCGTCGAGTTTCGTAAGGTAGGCACCCAACGATTCATCGGTGTCGTGGGCCATGATTTGCGGGTATTCACTGTTCCACAATTCGCGAATGGCCGACCGGTCGACATTGTTCAAAAAGTATGTTTCTCTAATTTTCATGAGGTCAATAATGGGTGGCTGTCCAAATAGTTGACCACGGAGTCTGTATCCTGGTAGTCAAACCAGACAACAGGGTAGCGTTTGAACCAGGTCATTTGGCGCTTCGCGAAATGTCGCGTATTGCGTTTGACCCGATCAACGGCATCTTCCATAGTTTTACAGCCATCAAAATAATCGAAAAATTCGCGGTATCCCACACTTTTTAACGCATTTTCTTTTCGATAGGGCAGAAGTGACCTCACTTCTTCCAATAATCCTGCTTCAATCATTTGGTCCACGCGTCGGTGAATTCGGTCGAACATTACTTCCCGATCCGCCTGCAATCCGACCATGATGATTTCGAAATCGCGGTTCTTAGTTTCAAACTGGTGAAAGGAGGAAAATGGCTTTCCGGAGACTTTGCATACTTCCAGTGCACGCACAATGCGTTGGGTATTGTTTGCATCAATTCGTTCTGCCGACAAGGGGTCCAATTGCTGAAGTTCGTTGAATAGCGCGGTAAGTCCTTCATTTTCAGCACGCTCGGTGAGCATTTGGCGAATGCCTAGATCAGCAGGAAGGTCATCAAAACCATAGCATACAGCGTTCACATACAGTCCACTACCTCCCGCCATGATGACCACATCGTGGGTTTCGTGCAAATGGGCAATGCGTTCCAGCGCGTCTCGTTCAAACTCACCTGCCGAATACAAGCGACTGACAGGCAGAAAATCGACAAAATGATGTTTGGCGGCTGCCAACTCCTGCGCATCAGGCTTGGCTGTCCCAATAGTCATAAGCTGGTAAAACTGCCGGGAATCGGCTGAGATAATTTCAGTGGAAAAGTGTTGCGCCAGTCGGATGGCCAGCGCTGTTTTGCCAATCGCTGTAGGTCCGACAATAACCAATAATACCTTTCGACGCCCCATCAATAGTCGTCGCTCCAGTCATCTAAATCCTCGAATCGCTCCTCCTCTTCTTCGTCCATGTCATCGAGATAAGCGTCGATTTCAGGATCACCTGTTTTGTCGGGCCGTGAGTCGGCTTTGCTCCCGCCAGAGAGCCCTTCCAGGTCCATAAGGTCGAAGCCTCCGCTGAAGTCAATTTCCTTCTCGTCAATGTCGGGCGCGTCACCATAAGCCAATGCCACTCGGGGATACAGCGTAGAAGGTGCTGCCTTTTTAATCTCCTGAAGCTCAATGTAGAAGCACCACATGCGGAGGAAGTCATAAACGTAGACAAGCTTTTCATCCGGACGGGTAACGCGATCCTTGAGCAGGGTATTGAACATGCTTGGTGAAGATTTTCCTTCCATTTCGCCCATGTCGAGCAGTGGTATCTCTTCACCGCGATCCCAGGTTTCATTGCTCATATAGAATGAGGCCATTTCACCTTCTTCCCAGTCAAAAGCGCGCAAGATAGCCTCATGCAAATCGGCAAAATTCGATTGGGTATCGATTTCAATATCTCTGAAGATATCGGCTTCAGTATCGATGATAACAC
Organism: Flavobacteriales bacterium; assembly: GCA_020437755.1. Classification (GTDB taxonomy): domain Bacteria; phylum Bacteroidota; class Bacteroidia; order Flavobacteriales_D; family Sanyastnellaceae; genus JADFAK01. The sequence goes on along the minus strand of JAGQVX010000006.1, from coordinate 33,246 downwards.
GAAACTTATAGATGTTCATTGTTGCGGATTGAACTGCAAAGCTACTAAGCGGATTGATATCGCGCTAGAAAATAAATACGAGATTCAACTCAACTTTGAATTTTCTCTGCAAGAGCTCTGATTGACTGAGGTTATCATAAAAAGCTCCTGCTCCTCGGGACAAACCGTTGTCGCCAAAATACCAGCCGGCCAGTCCTTCAACATGCAGCCGATTGGCCTCACACCCCGAACGGTACCCCAGGCCCGCTCCATAGCGCATGGTTTGGTAGTTATGGCGTTCAAACGTGGGATTGTCCACAACCAGTTGGTCGCCTTTGGCTCCAATGCCGCTGTTCTTTTCCTCTACATAGTTGTGCGCATGCGCAAATGCCGAAAGGAAAAAACCGTAAGGTCCGGTATAGTGCTGTGAAAAATAGCGTCGGGAAGACAACTCCAGCCCCAATCCGCGCACCACGTAGGTATCGGTTTGCGCCGAGGGTAAATCTGCCGATCGATGAACAAAACGACCACCATCAACATTGGCATTCCACGACCACGAACTGGAGTCGGCGGCAAATTCATATCCCAACATGAAAACGGGTTCCTGCGTGAGCAGATAATTGGCATTGAACCGGAATCCGTGGGTCTGGGACCACAGCCCGGAAGACAGGAGGCACAAAGCAAGACATGCCAGTCCCGTCAGCAATTGAGGTTTCATAATAAAGTCGAATAATTAGGTTAGCAGCGTAAAGATACGGAATTAAATCAGCTTTTTCATTTCGCGAACCTCGATGTAGTTGTGATCAGCGTCGTAAACAGACGTTCCATTCTTGATCAAAATAAGCTGCGGAGATTCATGCCACACCCCGGTTTCACTCGCAATAGCGTTGCTCACGTCCCGATGTGCAATCAGGTCGAGGAAGTAGGGGACTACATGATCTTCGGGAATATCCCACGCATTTTCTACCTGTCGGCGGACCATCATACTCACCGGACAACGGGTGGAATGCTTGAAGATGGCGATCGGCCGCTGATGAGACCGTTCCAGGGCGGTGTTCCAATCATCCATTGATTCCAATACGTGCCAGTTCATGAGCTTGGGATTTATCAGTCTAAAATAGCTAGTTTTGCGCCAAAATTACCTGGAATGGACACAAGAATTATCAAAATCGCCATTGCCGCAGCGGCGTTGGGGTATACCGTATACAGTTTTGTACAGGGGCGTTGGGGCGTGGGTATTGCCATGTTGCTTCTCACCACAGCCCTGGTTCTGATTATTCTCCGCAGTATTCGGTTGATTTGGGCCTTCCTTCAAATGCGTCAACAGAAATTTGACAAGGCAGCCAAGATTCTGAACAAAGTGAATCCGGATAAATTGTGGACCTCTCAGGCGGCTTACTTTTACTACCTCAATGGCACGGTGAGCATGCAAACCAACAATATTACAGGTGCGGAGAAGATGTTCAAGCAGGCTTTGGCCAAGGGTCTTAGGGCTACTTATGACAAGGCAGGCGCCAAATTGAATCTCGCCGTAATTGCCATGGCGAAACAAAAGAAGAAAGAAGCACAGTTACTCATTGCCGAAGCAAAGAAACTCGACACCAAAGGAGTACTGAAAAACGATATCAAACAGGTGGAAAAGATGATGAAGGCTCCTCCAAAAGTGGTTCGTCAGCGACGACCTATGTAAAGCCTAGTCATTGCGCTGATACGAAATGGTTCCACGTTGAACTTTTTGAAGCCTTCCCATCAGGAGAAGGCTTTTTTTATGCAGATCCTTGGAGATACTCTCGTAATGCTTATCCAGATCAGGTGTTCCCTGACGATGGTTGTGTGCATCAATTTTAAGCATGAGGTAATTGATCTCGTCCGTCGCATCTTTGATGATTCGGTTCAACTCGTCGCTGCTCTGCGGATGGTGAATCAAATGGCGGAAGCATTGCTCCACTACATCATTCAGCAAGGTGTGCACGGCCGACTTGAGTTGTACGCGATTCGTAGACATAGACAATAGATTAGAAGTTCAGGTTATGGCTTCAATTGCTTTCAGGGCGAGTTAATATAGCAATAATATCCGGATTTTGAAAAAATTCTGATTGGGAGGGCTTTCATTGGAATTGGTCGAAAAATTACTGGTTTACAGCGAAATAGACTTTTGGTGGGGTTCCGATATGTGCGGGACTTAGTGCCTTCGATGAGGTGAAAGCCCAAATTCACCCAATGGGGTGAGAATCCACTGCGTGAATCCCTGCAATTTGCAGTCGCTTAAACCCAAAACCATGTATCGAACGATTTTAACTGCTTTTTCACTTGCATGCGCTTCAATGATGAGCGCTCAGGTGTACCTTGTTGAGGATATCAATCCCGGAATCAATCCATCCAATATTGACGAGATGGTCGCCACTCCTGCCGGCGTTGCCCTCTTCCAGGCCGATGACGGTACCAACGGAACCGAACTGTGGAGGACCGACGGAACGGCAGCGGGAACGGTAATGATTAAGAACATCGCCGCCGGCTCCAACTCTTCCAATCCTGCCGGATTTGCAGTAGCTCCCGGAGGTGTTGCCTTGTTCAGGGCCGATGATGGTGTCAATGGCAATGAATTGTGGCGAACCGACGGAACTAGCGCCGGAACCCAAATGATTACCAACCTCAATCCGGGCGCAGCCCATGGAGCAGGAACTACAACTGATGACTTTGCTACTCCGTTATATTCCAACGGAGTGATGTTTGTCCAGCTTAACGACGGGGTGAACGGCACGGAGCTTTGGAAAACCGATGGAACACCCGGAGGCACTCAAATGATTGCCGATATCAACCCGGCAGGCTCGTCCAATCCGCGTGATTTCGTGGCAGTATCCTCCGGACTTATCTTTTCAGCGGAAGGTCCATCTGGCCGTGAACTCTATTTCAGCGACGGAACCGGAGCCGGAACCGTACTCTTGGCAGATATCAATGGGTCGGGAGACTCCAACCCTACAGACTTCTATAAGGCAACAGGCGGAGTGTACTTTTCAGCCGATGATGGCACCAACGGAAGGGAACTGTGGAAAACCGACGGTACCACGTTGGGAACCGCCCTGGTTATGGATATTCATCCTTCGGGAGATGCCAATCCTGTGGTTATGGAAGGTATTAACGGACAAATTCTGTTCTATGCCAATGATGGTACTCATGGCATTGAACTTTGGATATCGGATGGCACCTCCGGAGGAACTTCACTCGTGTCAGATATCAACCCGTCCGGCGATGGATTAGGTACGTTTTCAGCGCACCTGTTCTATGCCTCGCGCATGTATTTTGCAGCTCAAAGTAGTGACGGAGATGTTGAATTGTATGTTACCGATGGGACCAATGATGGAACGTTTATGGTTAAGGACAACAATCCGGGCTCAGCAGGAAGTTATCCTCAGGATATGGTCATCGTCGGAACGCGTTTTATTTATTCAGCTGAAACAACTGCCAATGGTCGGGAACTGTGGTACTCTGATGGAACGGAGTATTTCACCGGTATCTTTTCCGATTTGAATTTAGGCGCCGCTTGTAGTTGTCCCGAGAATTTGACTTCCGTAGGAGAAGATGTATTCATGGCGTTAACAACACCTTCTGTTGGCTCTGAGCTTTATATTTTTGACACCAGCATGTTGTTCTGCGCCGGCTTCGATAGTAGCATTAACTATGGATTCGGTACGGTCGGCACCCACGAGGAGGTTTCTACTGTTTGCGGAGGTGCTCCGATAAGCGGTGGGTGCAACGCAAATCCCGGAAAATCGGTGTGGTTCAGACATCAAGCAGGATCCCTCAGTACCCTGCAGGTTCGCTGCTCTGATCTTCATGGAATCGATGGGAACATGGACGTTTCCATAACATTGCTGGATGATTCTTTCAATGAATTGGCATGTGTTGATGATAACGGAAACCACGGACAAGAACATCTTGTGTACGAAGATCTTACACCCATGGGTGTCTATTGGATTGTGATTCAGGATAAGGGATCTTTTCATGGAATCTTCGACCTACAGGTGAATGTTGCCTGCACTATTGACGCAATCACCTTAGGCAGTCAGTCAGCGTGTAATCCGCTTGACAATACCTACAGTCAGGAAGTGACCATTGACGTATTCAATCCAATCGTCAGCGGCGATCTTATTGTGAATGGTCAGACATTTCCGGCACTTTCGGGTGATAACACGGTACAGCTCTCCGATTTATATTCCTCGGGGCAGGGGGTTGATCTGGATATTCAGTTTACGGATTTCCCGGGTTGCAACGATGTAACGATTAATGCTTTCAGTGCTCCGGACCCTTGCATATTTGTTGGTGATATCTGTGAAGATGCCGTTGTTTTGCCGGTCAACACCATTTGTGATCCGGTGATGTATGTAGCCTATGACGCCACTACCTCGTCGGGATATCCCGATCCCTCTTGTGGGTTCTATCAAGGAGGTGATATGTGGTTCAGTGCCGAAGTGCCTGTTTCCGGTCAACTGGCCATCGAACTCTCCTTAGGTGTGGGCCACTATATGACCGTCTATCAAGGAGATTGCAATGCGCTTACCGAACTGGAATGCGATAATGACTATATCGCTGTCAATGACCCTTCTATGGCCGGACAGACCTTGTATATCCGGGTGTATCGATTCAATAGTGCATCCAATATGACGTTCTTCCTGTGCGCCTATGATCCCAATACGCCGGAAAATGATATGTGCGAGACTGCAACCGAACTCGCCGTTGGCACCGAGTGCAATATGTACACATTCACCAACCTGGGCTGCACTACTCAGGATGGACTGGCAACCTCAAGCTGTGGCTTTTTCCAAGGTACCGACGTATGGTTTACGGCGGTTATGCCGGCTTCAGGAATGCTGCGTTTTGAAATCGACGGAATTTCCAATACAACTCCCCAAATGAGCCTGTATTCAGGGACTTGCGGAGCGTTTACCGAAATTGAATGTGACAACGATTTTATTACTATCAATGATGTGTCACTGGCAGGAGAAACGCTGTATCTCCGGGTGTGGAGATACAACAGTGAGAAGGGTGGAACCTTTGATCTATGTGTTTGGGAGCCGGCAATTCCGGACAACGATTTCTGTGAGAACGCGTTTGAACTGACCGTTGGCGCCACCTGTGTGCCTCAAACCTACTCTAATGCATGGTGTACCGGTACGCCGGGTTACCCGACCCCTTTCTGTGGATTCTACCAGGGGGGAGATGCCTGGTTTACAGCAGTTGTGCCGGCATCCGGACATTTGTCTATTGAAGTGGCTCCGCTAACCAATAGCAACCCGCAAGTTTCCATCTATACAGGAACCTGCACAGGTGGATTCAGTCAGCGGGATTGTGACAATGACATCATCAACATCCACGATGAAACACTCGCCGGAGAAACGATTTATATCCGAGTGGCAACATACAATTCGGAAGAGGGAGGAACCTTTGATATCTGTGCCTGGGAACCTGCAATACCCGACAATGACTTTTGTTCAGAAGCATTTCCACTAGCAGTGGGAACGTCGTGCACAATGGTGGAATACACCAACGCCAATACCACCAACACCGATGATGTCAACAACCCCAACCCATACTGTGGATTCTACAAAGGAGGCGACGTGTGGTTTACGCTTGAAATGCCGGCTTCCGGACATTTGTTTATCGATACCGACGCAGGAACCAACACACATCCTTGCCTGGCGTTGTACTCAGGAACATGTGGGGCACTTACCATCATCACCTGTGATGCCTCAAGCAGTGACGTAGGTTCAAGCGGAGAAATTACCATACATGATGAAACATTGGCCGGAGAAACGCTTTACCTCAGAGTGTTCCAGTACAACAATGAGAATGGTGGCACCTTTGACTTGTGCGCTATGGAGCCCAGTATTCCCGATAATGATTTCTGCGATGCTGCAACACCACTTGCTGCCGTGACCGGAGCTTGCAATTTCACTCAATACAGCAATCAGTACTGCACAAGCAGCGACGTCCCTTCTCCCAATCCAAACTGCGGATTTTATCAGGGTGCTGACGCGTGGTTCTCTTTCATGATGCCCGCCAGTGGTCAGGCAGTGATCAGCTCGGAATCAGGATCGCTCAATATTCCTGTACTGGCCTTGTATTCCGGGTCGTGTGGAAGTTTCACATTGCTCGATTGCGACGTGAATTCAAGTGAAGACAACATGGGTAAAATCATTATCAGCGATGTGGGCTTGGCCGGACAAGTACTCTACCTCCGTGTTTTTGGTTATGCAACCGTGAATGGAGGTTCTTTCGGTCTGTGTATTTACGACCCTACGCTTTGCGGAATCGAAGGGGTGACTATTGGAACGCAAACCAGCTGCGTGCCTGCTACAAACTACTACACCCAAGAGGTAATAGTAGATTTTGTGAATCCACCGGCTACGGGAGATATTAATGTGAACGGACAAATTTTCTCCATCAGCGGTTCACCGCAGTCTGTGGTAGTCACGGCATTGGACTCTGATGAATTGCCGGTTGATTTGACGGTCATGTTTACCGATGCACCTGCTTGCATGATTACCATTCCGGAGGCGTGGATTGCCCCACCAAATTGTTGTCCGGGTGATTACAACGACGACCTGGTGGTCAATACCGAAGATTTATTATTGTTCCTGGGCTCCTTTGGCTGCACCGGTTGCCCTCAGGATATCAATGCTGACGGCATTGTGGACACCGCCGACTTGCTCATTTTCCTGGGTATGTTTGGTCAGGTGTGTCCTTGATCCGTTAATCAAGTTTTTCTGCCATTCGGCAAATGAAATCCCGTACCGTCCTCGGTGCGGGATTTTGCATTTGGCTTGTCCACAAATAATTTCACCATAAACCGAACAAATCTTCGGCGATGTAGTTTGAAAAAAATGAAGTGCCTTGTGGATGTTCTTTGCACATCCAACAGTATCTTCAACCCCAAATTATATAGGAATATGTGGCGCACCATACTTGTTCTTCTCATGACATTAATTGCAGTTCCATGGCTCACTTTTAACATGGATACGCCTCTTTCGGGACACCAAATGGATGTTCTGAAAATGCTGCTTTGGACCTATGGCATTGCGGCTTTTTGCACGTTTGCGGTAAGTGCGATAACGAAAAATTATAGTCAGGTCGACAAACTGTGGAGCGTTATTCCCATTGCATACGTTTGGATTGTGGCTTATCATTCCGCATTTGAACCTCGTATCGTGCTCATGGCCGGCATGGTCACCCTTTGGGGCGCCCGACTAACATTTAATTTTGCACGAAGGGGAGGATATTCGTGGAGATTTTGGGAAGGAGAAGAGGACTATCGCTGGGCCATTCTGCGGGCTAAACCTGAATTTCAGGCGCCATGGAAATGGTTTTTGTTCAATCTGTTTTTCATTTCAGGCTACCAGATGGGGCTGATTCTCCTGTTTACCTTGCCGGCCGTGAAGGCAATGGACAGTGTTAATGATCTTGGTATTTGGGATATCGTGCTGGCTGCTCTGATGCTGGGATTGATCATTATGGAGTTTATTGCCGACCAGCAACAATACAACTACCAGGAGGCCAAGCACCAATTGATCAGAGAGGGTAAACCGCTCAACGCATATTATAAGGTGGGATTCACTCACACCGGACTATGGGCCTGGATGCGGCACCCCAACTACGCTGCCGAGCAATCGATTTGGGTAGTGTTCTACTTGTTTTCAGTGGTAGCCACAGGCATACCGTTCAACTGGACTATTGCGGGTTGTTTGCTGTTGATTCTATTATTCAAGGGCAGTTCCGATTTCAGTGAGGCGGTTTCTGCGGAGAAGTATCCGGCTTATAAAACGTACCAAAAACGCGTCGGCAGATTCTTGCCTTTCAAAGGAAAATACAACCATTAACGGCTCAATTCCGGGATCGGGGTCGAGTGCAGCCTGCCGGACGTTATGTATTCAGCTGATGATAAACCGGGCAATCGGCAACGTGAGCGCCGGGTAAATAGCCGGTACTCATCAGAAACTCCTTGGTTATTTCCCCACCGGTAAATCGGAAGGTCTTTTTGAAAAGCTTAACCCATGCAGCATGGTCCAATGGATGGTGAAAATCCAACCACGCTTTGAATGAACCATGTTCCTTGCGGAGCTCTTGAATTTGCCGGGCATTATGCACAGCTGCAAGGATTTTCAATCGGTTTCGGATGATGCCGGCATCCGCCAAAAGGCGTTCCACCTCCACATCATCGTACGCTGCCACGGCATCAATGCTAAATCCGGAATAGGCCAATCGAAAATGGTCCTGCTTATTCAAAATGGTCGTCCATGAAAGACCGGCCTGATTGATTTCGAGGACAAGGCGCCCAAACAATTCATCGTCGTCTTCAATGGGGAACCCATATTGGGTGTCATGATATATTCGGTGCACATTCCCTTCGGGAAGTCCATGTACATATGCGCAGTAGGATGAGGGTTGGTCCATGAGGTGAAGTTAATGATTCAATATAACCTGGAAATAGGGGTCAAATCGATGCAGGTAATCAGCATTATATCTGACCATTCGAAAGCACATTTCCTTGTGCACCTAGAGACACGGAAATCAACAAACACATCGATGCCAACCACAAGCGGAATTCGGAGAAAATCACGATCATCACGGAAAGCAAATTAGTGGCGCCGCTCGACGGAATACACGAAACAACACCTTCCGTTAGGTTGAACCTGCATTTCTATCGCTCTACAACAATTCCCCGTGTCCAGGCCCTTTCACCTTGTTGGATGACCAGCGTATAGGTACCGACGGCATGCGAAGACAGATCTATAACGATGCTCTCGCCGTAGATCTCAGATGCAAATTCGATCTGTCGGCCGCTGGCATCAAACATGGTTAGATTCGAAGCAGTAAGGGGAGCACTTCCTTCCCATTTTAGGGTTACCCTCCCCGCTGTGGGGATAGGGAAAAGCTCTACCCAAGTATCCCAGTCTTCAACAAAATCGCACACTTCAACCGTAACTTCAGTCGAGGTTTCGTTATCGCATCCATTGGCGTCTTCGTACATGTAAACAATCATGTGGGTGCCTACGCCTGCATCAGCCGGATTGAAGGTAGCCCCGTTCACGCCGGGTCCGATGAACTGACCGCCTGAAGGTTCACCTGTCATCGTAAATGACTGGTCATCTTCCACGCAATATGGAGTGCCGGATAGTCCACTTATGGTCAGTTCAACGGCCGGATAGACGTTTACGGTAACGTCATCCGTACCCTCGCATTGGTTTGCCGATATGGCTGTTACCGTGTAGGTAGTGGTCTCCGTTGGCGAAACCTCCACCGTTGCACCTGATCCGGCTCCGTTGTTCCATTCATATTCCACTCCACCTGAAGCGGAAAGCGTAGCCGTTTCTCCGATACAGATGGTTTGATCTGCTCCCGCATTTGCACTAGGCACAGGATTCACCGTAACCACCACCGTGTCGCTGTTGACGCAGCCAAATTGGTCGGTTGCAAACACGACATAGGTTGTTTCAAACAGTGGAGAAACCGTTTGCGACTGTCCGGTTCCAAGTCCGTTGCTCCATTCATAGGTCACGCCTCCGGTGGCGTTTAGTGTTGTGCTTGCCCCCATGCAAACGGCTACATCATTGCCCGCATTCACGTTGGGAAGAGGAACAACATTAACGAGAACCTGGTCTTGATCGGTGCATCCATTTGCCGCTTCAACCTCAAGTGTGTAAGTGGTGGCAGCAGTAGGTGAGACAGTTACCGTTTGTCCCATTCCCACACCTATCCAGTTGTACGTGCCTCCGCCCGTTCCGGTGAGGGTAATTGAGCTGCCTAAACACAGCACTTCATCCTCTCCCGCATTGGCCACAGGAGACGGATTGACAACGACCATTACTTCATCTTCATCCGAACATTCGAATTCATTCGTAACGGTTACCACATACGTCGTGGTTTCTGATGGGGAAACCGTTTGAGAGGCTCCGCTACCCAGGCCTTCCCAGGAATAAGAAGTGCCTCCTTCGGCAACAAGTTGTGTGCTCTCACCGGAGCATATCTCGACATCCAATCCGGCCGAAGCTTCAGGGATAGGATTGACAGTGACCGTTACGGAAGCTTCACCTTCACATGTGTTGTCACCGGTTCCTACCACGGTGTACGTAGTCGTCATAGCCGGAGTATCTTCATATTGAGCACCCGCCGTTTCTGAAGGGTACCATATGTAGGTGTTGGCTCCCATTGCGGTTAATGTTATCGACGTTCCTGTACATACAGCGAAGTCATTGTCTACCGCAACGTCGGGAGCCGGATTGACCGTTAGCGTCATCGAATCCGACGCATCACAACCTGCCGGGTTGGATGCCGTAAGGGTGTAGGTGGTAGTTTCTGTTGCTGTAATGGTTGGGTTGGCGCCTGCGCCGGCATCATTGTCCCAGCTCAAATCACCTTCACCCGATCCATCCAAAACCACTTCAACACCTTCACATACCGTTATGTCATCACCGGCATCGGCCACGGCGTACGCATAGACATTCACCATGACTTCTTCTTCGGCTGTGCATCCGTTACCGTCTGTGACGGTGGCGGTATAAGTAGTTGATTCAGTTGGGGAAACTGTGAATGTATTCCCGCTTCCCAAACCGTTATCCCAAGCAATGGAACCGCCTCCGGTGGCGGATAAAGTAGCCTCTTCTCCGGTGCAAATGTCCTGGTCGGCACTTGCCGTTAGTGATGGCTGTGGGTTGATCGTAATTTCAAGTTGTGTCTCACTGTTTCCAAGATTGTTTTCAATGTACAGGGTGGGCGTCTGGACACCCGGGGTATCATAGACTACCTCATGAGGTCCCGGGCCTTCGGCTGTGGCCGGCGTAGCGCCTGATCCGAAATCCCAGGAGTAAGACAGCGCTGAACCTTCCGAAGTGTCCTCGAAGACCACGATGTTACCTGCACAGGTGGTTGCCGAGGCGATTTCAAAACTCGCATTGGGTTCAACAAGTGCTCCATACCGGATGGCTACGGCTTGGGTGTTGTAACCAGCTACGATTACTTCGTGATTTGGAGTAGCCGTCAAACCAGTTGAATAATCATCACCAGATCCACATCCGTCGTAAACCGCCCACCACTCCGTGTTTGGCCCTTGCCCAATTTCAGTGGTGAATATGTCCCAGTCGCCACTGTTGTTCAGGGTGCGGCCCGACATGAACACCTGTCCATTATCAGCACAATAAATATTACTCAACTCTGTATCCTGAATCCCGTCAAAATCGTGTTCCCAAATGAGGTTCCCATTGTCCGAATTGATCTTGAGTAGTTTAATGGCCGTGTTGGCGCCTGAACTGACTGTAGATCCCAGGTAAAGAATCCCGTCATTGTCAACATCAAATCGATGTACGGCATCCCAGTCCGCCTCGCCCATAAGAAAGTCGGCTTCCCAACCCTGAGAACCACCGGGAGAGACTTCTACTACAGTCCATCCATCATCGGCCCCCTGATCAGAGCGCCCCATAATATATATGTTGCCATTGTAGGCGACCATCTCATGCGCTTCATCTATCGCGAAACCGTTGCCATTGAAGTCAAAAGTCCATTGTTCAATTCCCAAAGTGGGCTCGTATTTCGTGAGGTGCATGTCGGGATTGATTCCATCGGTGCGCCCCCAGCTTAGCATGTAGAAATAGCCGTCAAGGAACAGCGCATCGGTTCCGGTGATGGTTCCAGTTCCACTGAGCCAAAGCAAATAGTCATGGATACCTGTATTGGGATCAATCTTGGCTCCCATAGCCTGGGTATAGTTTTGTCCGGTGCCAACTAAATAAATGCTTCCGTCACTCCCAAGTGAAAGGGCGTTACCTATACTTCCCGTTTCCGGAATGGTCTCGTAAATTTGTGCAAGCCCGGTCGAAGTAAACGACCCTATCATCGCCTCAGTTCCGTTTCGCCCTGTGAAGTAAATAGTTCCATCTTCGCTGCAAACCGCATCGGTCAGACTTCCTGTGGCAGTCATGAATTGGCTGTTGATCCATTGTTGGTCACCTTCCTCTGATACACTCTCGACCCACATATATACTGCTGAATTCGCACCGACATTCGTTCCAAGAACATAGTAACCTCCCAGCGGGTTGTTCACGATAAGGTTTGACTGAATGGCGTTGTAATAATGAGACTGCTGCCAGCTTTCGAAGGCATCACCAAACATTACAGATGCCGGTCCTGCCCCAACTTCAATATAGCTGGTCTTTACTTCGGTATCTTCATCACCATTTCCCGTAACGGTCAAGGTGATATCTTTCATCCCCTCGGTTGACCAAGAGACGTTGTGGGGTCCTGCTCCCTCTGCCGTAGCCGGACTTGCATCGGCTCCGAAATCCCATAGCAGTGTCTCCTGTGGGCCAGTCGAGGTATTGGAGAAGGTCACTTCTCCATCTACGCAAATGCTTGTAGAAGAAGCACTGAAATTGGCACTTGGAGCATAGTCATAGGTCGCTGTAATATTAAAACAAGGGTCAGAATAACCACTGCAGCCTACACCACCCGGACAACTATCGCTGATGTAACCATTCACAAGTACCGAACCGCCGTTCGAGTTGATGGCATTATTCCACGTTTGGGCAGAAACGGTAAACGTATCTGTCGTCCAAGAGCATCCATGACCGGAGTCGAAGGTGGTGATTAAATCGATCCATTGTCCGTCGACCCAAATATCCATGTAGAGCGTTCCGGAATTACTGCTTCCCCAAGGGCCACAATATAACCATGACACCGAAATGTTCACGCTCACCGGGGTTTCGGGGGTGTTTTCAAATGTGTACTGTTTGGTAGTATAGGCACTACATACAGCTCCACTCGACTGTGTGTAAGTTTGAGAAAATCCTTCAACAGTCAAAAGGAGAAAAGCCGCAAAAAGCAGGAAAGCATTCAGTTTCATGGCAATGATTTGGTTAGGGTAGCAATTTAGCGAATTTGTTATTTACGCTGCCGTCCCATTTGCCGAATGGCGTGGGACTAGTAAATTCGAACAAGTGAAAGAGCGACCGCCGCTTCTTTTGAGGAGGGAGTCATAGAGGGTTTAAAGTTCATTGATGGAGTGATGATCTATTCGTCTGGCCCGAAACAGCTTACCCTAAATACCCTAGCAAAAGCAGCAAATCAAACACATTCACTACACCATCCCCATTGAGATCACTGTAGGAACAGTCCAAGACGCACCCGAATTCATTCAGAAACTGGAGTACGTCTGCCACGTCAACTTCACCATCTCCGTTGAAGTCGCCATATGCCACACAGGAACTGTCATCAAATGTGGCCATAGGATCGAAATTCATAGCTTCCGTGTTGATGCATCCAAAGATTTGGGCATTCTCGGAATTGAACGTCAGTCCCTCCATCTGACAAACAGAGGGCTCAGTTGAAAACCCCTGATAGTCACGCAGCTGGATATTTAAACTCCCGCTAATTTCCATAGATCCTATTACGGTGAATTGCCCAAGAAAGATGAGTCCGGGAACAACAGGCTCACATGTTGTTAGGGGAGCACTGCCAACCATGCCTCCGCCGATAGGACTGTTAATGGTGAAGCCCGACCCGGAAAGGAATTGGTTATACCAATTATCTTCAGACCACTCTATTAAGTAACCGAAGTTGGGATCACAGGAATCGAACCATGAGCCCATAGAAAGAAAAGAGGTGTACTTCGCTGCAGGAGCAATAGTGAGTATATCCGGATTCACATCGAGTGCCATTCCGCCACCGAATGGGTGCTGGAAGATGCCGGTTGGACAGGAAATCCACATAGGGCTCAATGAATCCCCGTAAACACCACTAAGGTCGGAGTTGGTAAATGCAGTAGCCAAAAACAAACGATACGTTACCGAGCCGGGTGGAATGGCGGAATAGTCGTCGGAGAAACCATTTGTATGTACCTCGTAAGTTTCGAGAACAAGATCATTGGAACAGTCTTCCCAGGGCAACGACTCCAAACAAGATAGGGTGCCTAAATGTTCGGTAAGACCAAGTAAATCCCTGAAATCCGAAACTCCATTCTGATTGTGATCGGTAAACAATTCTTCACCCTCTTCTAAATCTGCTTCGGTCATCCCAAATTGACCCAAATGAATAATAAAATCACCGTCATAATTGACTGTGCCATCCATGTTGTAGTCGAATGGACATTGTGCCGCTACATCCATTTGGCGAATGCCCAAAAACAGGACAAACAACACGAAAAAGTAATATGCAGAAGACTTCAACAAATCTATAGGCTCTCGATTGATGTGATGCAATTTTAAGCGCTTGCCCTGCTACAACAATCCCAGCATAACAAGGAGGTCCACAGCGTTCACGATTCCATCGCCGTTCAAATCCATTCCCCCACAATCCTCCGTGCATCCGAAACTACTTAAAAATAGAAGGACATCGCCGGTGTTAATGTCGCCGTCTCCATTGAAGTCTCCCGGTGCTGAGCAGGTCCCGTCATTGTAGGTCGCATCCGGATTATAGTTCCCGGCCGAAGGATCCGTACAACCCAATACCTGTAGATTCTCCATACCCCATGTGAGGTTGTGGTTGTAGCATACGGGAATGCCATCGGGATTGGATTGGCTGGTACCGAACAACAGGCTCATGGACCCACCCAAATTGGCCGTTGCAGGAACCGTAAACTGGGCCAAATAGTACAAATTGCTCGGGGTTGCGTTGATAATTTCACTGGGATAGGTGGTGCTCACCAGTCCGCCGCCTACAACATTATTCACCGAAAAACCGGTCCCCGCTGCCAGAGAATCCAGCCATGAATTGCCCTCGGATGAAAGCGTGTTCACAAATACATTGTCGTATGATACCGGATCGAAATTGATCGTGAAATAGGAGCTGTATTGCAACGTTGGAGCTATGGAGAAAAAACCCGGATTAAGATTACTCACCCCTCCCATTCCTAGTTGATGAATAAAAATCTCCTCATCGCACCACAGCTCAAAGGGTGATTCATTGTTCCCGTAAAGCCCCCACATGTGAAAGTCTTCATTGGCCATATCGGCGTAAAGTCGGTAGGTAACATATCCGGGGGGGATATTGTCCATGGTGCCCGTAAAGCCGTCAGGAAATTCTTCATAAACCTGCAATACGAGGCCATTCAAACAATCTTGAAGGGTGATGGTATCCGTGCACGCAACCGTACCTACGTGTGCCAAAAAGTCAACTACATCCTGAATGTCCCCAACACCGTTGGCGTTGAAGTCGGATTGCAATTCTTCTCCGGGATCCAAGTCGGCTTCGTATATGCCAAATTCTCCCATAGGAATAAGAATTTCTCCTGCCCCGAAGGTGACAATGCCATCATCATTTAGATCAAATTCACATTGAGCATGGAGGTTGAATGTTGCCGCTAATGTGCAGCAAAGAAGAATTGTGATTCGAAGTGCTTTCATACGAAGAGCTTTGGTCGAATCCAGCTCCAAAAACATTTGCCGAATGGCATCACCGAGTTCAAAAAACGAAATGATTAAGAGCAGAATTCGCAGTTATGGTTTAATGTTGGTCCTAAGTTAGGCATTAAATCTGAAAATCAACAACCTTCACCCCCTCTTCTTGCAAATGACTACCATTCAAGTAATTCCGAAATAACCTCGCCCAATCGGTTGTTGGCTAAGAAGTTACGCTCTAAATCGGTAGCAAAAGGCACCGGAGTATCCATGCTTGCACACCGTCGAACAGGGGCGTCGAGGTGAGCGAAGCAGTTCTCAGTGATCAATGCACTTAACTCTCCGCCAATACCGCCGGTCATACAATCCTCATGCAATACCAATGCTCTTCCGGTCTTGCGCACCGATGTGAAAATGGCTTCTTCATCGAGGGGTGCCAGAGTCCTCAAATCCAATACATCGGCATCAATATCATTGGCTTTCACGTAGTCGAGTGCCCAGTGAACCCCCAAACCATACGTGATGATCGATAGCTTATTTCCTTCTTGTCGCAATTTGGCTTGTCCGAAAGGCAAGGTGTAATAACCTTCTGCAACGTCTTCTTGCAGACTGCGATACAAATACTTGTGCTCGAAGAAAATTACCGGATTCGGATCTTCGAAGGAGCGACACAGCAAACCTTTGGCATCTGAAGGAAACGCCGGATACGCAATGCGCAAACCGGGTGTGTGAAAGAACCAGGCTTCGTTGCTCTGACTGTGAAATGGACCGGCTCCAACGCCCGCTCCGGTCGGCATACGCACAACTACATCGGCGTTTTCGCCCCATCGGTAATGCAGTTTGGCCAAATTATTTACGATTTGATTAAATCCAACACTCACAAAATCAGCAAATTGCATTTCCATCATGCCTTTCCATCCCTTAATGGATAAGCCCAATGCTGCACCCAGTATGGCCGATTCACAAAGGGGAGTATTACGTACACGACCTTTTCCGAATTCTTCCACAAATCCTTCCGTAACCTTAAACACGCCTCCATACTCCGCAATATCCTGCCCCATCAACACGAGCTTGTCGTGCTTCCGCATGCTTTCCCGTAATCCGTCTTGCACGGCGTCAATAAACCGCATTTCCCGCATCTTTCCACTCGGGGTAGTTAGGGGAGTGTCAAACGCGCGAAACCGGTCCTCCAATTCGCGATTGGTATTAGCCTCAATAGCAGGAAGTTCATGAGATGCCTTCAGTTCATCATTGATGTGCTTCTTAATTTCCTCATGCAACTGGTCGCGTTGCTCTTGAGTTAATATGCCGCTATCCAGCAAATGACGCTCAAAGTTCTCCACAGGATCCCGGACTTCCCACATCTCAGTGAGCCCTTCAGGATAATATTTGGTGCCCGATGCTTCTTCGTGTCCGCGACGCCTAAACGTCATGAATTCCATCAATATCGGACGTGGGTTCTTGCGAATGGATGCTGCTGCATTTGAAACCGCTTCGAAGACTTCCACAATATTGTTTCCGTCAACTTGTATGGCGTCTTCTTCAGGAATACCATAACCTATAGCCTTGTCGATAAATTGCTTGCAGCGAAACTGCTCTTCCGATGGCGTGCTCAGTCCCCAATGGTTATTTTCAATACCTATGATGACGGGCAATTGCCATACGGCTGCAACATTGACGGCTTCATGAAAATCACCTTCACTCGCGCCGCCGTCACCGGTAAATACCAAGGTCGCTTTGCCTTCCTCGCCCAGTTTGTTGGCCAGCGCAATTCCATCTGCAATGCCCATTTGAGGTCCCAAATGGGAAATCATCCCTACTATATGATGTTCTTTGGTACCGAAGTGAAACGAACGATCTCGACCGTGAGTGAATCCGGCTTCTTTTCCCTGAAATTGAGCAAACAGACGAACAAGCGGAATGTCGCGCGTGACGAAGATTCCCAAATTCCGGTGCATGGGAAGAATATACTCATCCTTCTCCAGTGCGCTTGCCACACCTACCGAAATCGCTTCTTGTCCCATGCCTGAGAACCATTTCGAAATTTTGCCCTGGCGCAATTGACTGAGCATCTTCTCTTCAATCAACCGTGGCAATAAAATCGCACGGTACAATTCCATCAGTTGGTCATGGCTCAATCGCGAGCTGTCGTAGGTGATTGGCTGTAATTCGGTTACCATCATGTCGTTTTTCCTGGGGCGCAAAAATACAACTATTCACTGGCGGTCGGCGCTTTGAAGGGCTTTATTCCTTGTCACAAGTTTCAGGCATTCGCCAAATGGAAATCCACCTACTCCGGGGATTGAACTTTCGCTCGAAAGCCTAATTTTGCCGCGTGACAGCATTCGTGGATATCTATGTACCCCCCAACGTTGCGGCCGAAAGTGCCTTGCTCGAAGACTACCTGCGCCGTAAACTCAAGGGTAACCATCGGAATTTTACAGATTTCCGCGTGGACAGGCGCTCTATAGATGCTCGAAAAACTCCCGTGCGCATGCGCTTGCGTATTGAGCTGTTCTACAACCAAAAAGCTCCTCGGGAAACGATACAACGCACCTATTTGCAAGTGAACAATGCTCCAGAAGTAGCCATCATCGGTATGGGTCCGGCCGGATTGTACACAGCACTGTCACTGCTTGAGTTGGGAATCCGTCCGGTGCTGTTTGAGCGTGGAAAAACCGTGCGCGATCGCCGTAGAGATCTCGTGCGCATTACGCGAAACGAAGGGGTGAATCCGGATTCGAATTACTGCTTTGGTGAGGGTGGGGCCGGAACCTATTCAGACGGTAAACTGTACACGCGTTCCAAGAAAAGAGGGGATATCCAGTACGCCATGGAAACCCTGGTGTACCACGGCGCTGATCCGGATATTTTGGTAGATGCGCACCCACATATTGGAACCAACAAGCTCCCCGGAATCATTGAGAATATGCGCAATACCATTGTGCAATATGGGGGAGAGGTCAACTTCAATGCACGGGTTACGGATCTGATTGTAGAGAATGGCCAACTTAAAGGCATTAAGCTAGGTGGGGAGGTTAGGTCATTCGAGAGGGTAGTGCTGGCTACCGGACATAGTGCGCGTGATATTTTCGAAATGCTTCATGCCGGAAATGTGAGCCTGGAGTTCAAACCATTCGCCCTTGGAGTGCGCATTGAACACGATCAGCGCGTTGTAGATCGCGTGCAGTATCATTGTGAAGTTCGCGATGAATTTTTGCCTCCCGCCTCCTACAAACTGGTGCATCAAACTCATGACCGGGGAGTGTATTCCTTTTGCATGTGTCCCGGTGGGGTCATTGCTCCCTGCGCCACTGCCGATGGTGAAGTGGTGACCAATGGCTGGTCCCCCTCAAAACGCAACAACCCATTCGCCAATTCAGGTATCGTCACCGAAATCCGCTGGGAAGACATCCCCGAGTTCCACCATCACGGTCCGCTGGCGGGCATCGCCTTCCAATCGGCAGTTGAACAAGCTTGCTGTGAAATCGCCGGTGGCACCCAGTTTGCCCCCGCACAACGAGTCCTGGACTTCGTTGAAGGTAAGGACTCGCCCTCGCTCCCCGAATGTTCCTACCGCCCCGGCATCAAGCCTGCACGTCTCGATCAAGTACTTCCCTTGTTTGTGGTGAAAGCCCTGCAACAAGGCCTGCGCGATTTCGGAGGAAAGATGAATGGATTCTTATCCAATAATGCCTTGGTAGTGGCCCCGGAGTCCCGGACTTCCTGCCCGGTTCGTATTCCACGCGATCCCGAATCCCTGCAACACCCCGAGGTAGCAGGACTCTTCCCCTGCGGAGAAGGTGCCGGCTATGCAGGAGGTATCATCAGTGCTGCAATGGACGGAGAAAAAATAGCGCGCAAATGCCATGAGCAGATGCGCGCTACCGGTTTGGTTTAGTGTTAAGGAGTATCAATCGGTCTGTTCGACCTGGTCGTTTTCAATAATTCGTTTGGCTTCTTCCAGTGAAAGAATCTTTCCTTCAAAGAATCCTTGTGCTTGAGCACCTGCCATTCCTCGTGCATGAACATCTTCCAGCGCTCGTTCAGCTTCTTCAACTGAATTGAAGGTGCCAAAGGTGTACCGTGTGGTGCCATCGGCATTGCGCTCCGGCTTAACATGTCCGAGTTCCAAATAGGCGTCCAGCGTTTCAGTGGGCAACTGTTCGCTAAATTCTCCCAGCAGTATGGTAAATGAAATGCGGTCGGTGTTGATGGAGTGATTCACTTCATCGTAGGTAATGTCACGCGCTCCTTCCACTACATTCATACCGGCATCATTCAATGTAATTCGATCTCCTGAACGGTAAGCTGTGATGAATGCTCCTTCAAATCCGGCGAGCAAAAGTTCAATCTTTCGGTCAGCAGCCGAACTCATGTCGGTGTAACTGCCGGTCATGTAGCGTGTGAGTCCGTCTTGTCCGTGCACCACCACAAGGTCATTGATGTCGGAGAAAATATTGTCCGACAAAGCGTAGCGGAACGCACCGATCTGTACCCTGAAGGTCACATCGTCTGAATGCTCAGCGGGCTCTGCACGATTGGCTTCCATGCCTTGGCGTATTTGTGCCGCTTCAGCGGTCATGTCCACATATCCGGTGTCCACTTGCTTGGCTACATCACCCTGAATCCCCTGATCTTCCAGATCCATTTGACGCTGAACTGCATCAGGCAGGTTGTTGTATTCACCAATCAGGTAAACACTCTCATCACCCTGTTTGAAGCTTTTCACATCTTTGTATGAAAGCAACAGGTTAATTTCTGCTTGGGTGAGTCCTTCACCTCCCGTGCTCACCTTTACGCTGTAACTGTTTGACCAGTGTGCCGGATCGGATTCGATCTTGGCGTAGTCTTCAGTCCAGGCAGTGGTTTCCCACGGAATGCTATCGGTCCACATCAGGTACTTGTGCTCAAATGTTTCGTCCGAAATAGTCTCTCCATCGCTGTTGACCCATGCTCCGGGAGCTGTATTGGGCTCAGCATCTGCGTAGTCGGGAACTCCGTCTCCATCGCTGTCCAGGGCTACTCCGTCTGCATCGACTTCGACACCTTCGGGTGTGTTGGTTTCCTTATCAATAAAGTCATTGACTCCATCTCCATCGCCATCATCATTGATTACAATGGTTTCCCATTCGCCATCGTCATTCATCATGCGCAGCGGAACATTTTGTGGCACGGGTTTCGGAGTGATGTTCAGATCATAAGTCAGTGTTGCCGATGTGAACAAAAAGCGGTCGTTTCGGGAATCACCAAGTCGTACACCTTGTCCGGCATCAGATACGTTATCAATCAAATCGGTAAACGTGAAGTGCATCTCGGTTCCAAAGCGCAGCTTGAACCGATCGGTAAGGAGCATCTGAGCTCCGAATCCTACAGGTACTGCCCAGGAACGGTCCTGGTATTTTCCCAATCCGTCGAGATCCAAATCACGCAAGTCGGTTTCATACACATAATCCCGCGACAACAAATTGGCATACTCGGCATCTTTGTGATCCTCGGGAAGGTCGCGTATGGTACCGTCCGACCAGTAGCAGTACATCGTGCCATTGGCATCTCTTAAATCGGTCTTGGACAAGAATTCAAATCCTTCAATACCTACGGTAATGAATGGTTGAATGCGAGTTCGGGTGGGAATGAAATTCGAGAAATTGTATTCCACATTGGCACCCAGGGTGCGCATTTCCGTGCGGAAATTCAAATGGCGTGGATTGGTGTATTCGTTCACCTCAAAACTGCCAAACAGACTATAGAAGCGCACATCCAGGTAGGAGGTCACTTCGTTGGTCACGCTGAGACGCCAGGCGGCGCCGGCAGTTCCCAGGTTGTATCCGCCGTTATCCCTACCTACTTCTCCAAGGTAGTAGAACGTGCCTACTCCCAATCCTAAGCGTGGTTTAAGTTTAACTGGAGGAACATAAAAATCGGGTTCTTCCTGAACGGGGCTCGGCGTAAGCACCGAATCCACTTGCTGTGCCTGGCTAACCATAGCCACCACAAAGAAGACCGTAAAAGTGTACAGAGCGCGAAGCATAGTGTTGTTTTCTAGAGCACCATTACGCCATTGATACAAAAAAGGTTACAACGCGCCCATGCACAGGTCACATGATAGCTTTGCTTAAGATAAAGAAGGGACAAATCATGAATTGCGGTGTTGCATCATGAGTTCGCTTAGCTCTTCCGCAATGATAGGGGAGAGGGCTACCCCCATTCCACCCATGCGCACACCACAAAATACGTGTGAATGCACGGCTTCGCAGATGTAGGATTTTGTGGGGCCTACACCCATAATGCCTGCCCAGCGATAATCGATTTCAAATGGAACTCCGGGCAGCAATTGGTTGCGTGCGTAGTCTTCAAGGGTCTGCTGAACTTCCGGAAGTAAGCCCATATCTGTCGTTTCTTCTTCCTTGCGGTACAGGTGCCTAAAACCTCCCAACAGCAGTCGGTCACCCACGTTGCGGAAATAAATGTAACCCTCCTTCACATGGTAAGTGCCATGCAAGGGCATGTGGGGAATAGAAGAGGTAACAATCACCTGGTTGCGCGCCGGCGTCACGTTCAGATGGGGCAGTAAGGAGCGGGCAAATCCATTGGTGCAAACCGCAACTTGTTGGCATTGAATGTTTCCCATGGAGGTTTTCAAAGAGGCGCCATTCGGCAAATGTTCAATGGCTTCGATTTCAATTCCATTCCACAATTCGATTCCGGCATCCCTGCATTGGTCAAGGAGCGCACGTACCATTTTTCCCGTGTGAACCGCGCCCTCGGCGTTATTGTGAATCGCGTGGGTAAACCGGCCACCCGAAAATTTGGCGAATGCCTGATCCTCCCTAAACGGACGAATACCGAGCATGTCTTGTAAGTCGTTGTTCAGTTGAGGTAGTTCCTCCATGCACGCTTCCTTCATGTCGGATTCAGTGGCTTCGAACAATTCAGTCCCACCGCACGATTCAAATCCGATTTTTGCATCGCCGAGCGTGGCTCTGAGTTTTTGCAGTCCGGCATAGCGCCTTTCCACCAGTTGCAACACTTCTTTCCTGGGACGCGAACGGAAATCATCAAGCAACTCGCTCACACTACCGAAACAGGCGAAACCGGCATTACGGGAACTGGCTCCATGGGGAAAAGGTCCGCGTTCTGCTACTACAACGCGTATGGCGGGATTTTTTTGCTTGAGAAAAAGGGCTGTGAAGAGCCCTACCAGACCAGATCCTACTACAACTATGTCGACATTTCCTACGAGTGTCTCGCGTTCCCAATAACTAAAATTCATATTTTTACGTTTTAAGGAGAAGTGTATCCTTTCAACTGCAAGGAAAAATTAAGGATGAACCCTCAAATATGAAGCAATTTCTCAAGCTCATACTTTCTGCTGCGCTTGTTTTTTTGTCTGTGGCTTTGGTACACGGTCAGGATGATTTGATCATTCAGGGTGCCGTCAAAGACAAAGACTCCATGAAAAAAATGGAGCAGGTTACGGTTACTGTTTATAAGGGCGGATCGGTATTCGATACGTTTACAACGAGCAGTAGCGGTAAGTACAAATTCGAATTGCCACTCGGATCTGATTACAATATTAAGTTTTCTAGTGCCGATTATTTGGCAAAATCGGTTCAACTGGATACGCGCAATATTCCTGAAGAAGACCGCGCAGGTGGATTCATCATGGATATGGACATGACGCTTTTCCACACTATTGAAGGTTTTGACGAGTCCATCTTGTCAAAGCCTATTGGTAAGGCAAGTTTTGATCCAATCAAGAACTCTATTGAGTTTGATTTTGACTACACGGCACGAATCAACCAGGAAATTGAAGCTGAATTGGAGCGCCTCGCCGGACTGGAAGAGGAGATGGAAAAGCTGAGGAAGGAATTTGACGAACTCATCGCGAAAGGAGATCAGAAAATGACTCAGGCGAAGTACGCCGATGCAGTTGCCAAGTATGAAGAAGCATTGCGATTGATTCCTTCTGATGAGCCCGGACAGAAAAAACTCGCCGAGGCTCAAGCCAAGTTGGATGAACAAAATGCGCTGGCTGAGAAAGAGGCAGAGTATCTCCGTCATATGGATGAAGGAGAGAAGCATGCGAAAAACAAGTCCTACCAGGATGCGATCGACAGCTTTGAAGCCGCTTTGAATATTAAACCGGGAGAGAAATTGCCAAAGGATCGGATCAAAGCCATGCAGGACGCGCTTGCTGCAGATGCCGATAACCAACAGTATACCCAACTCATTGATGAGGCCGACAAGTACTTCAAGAATGAAGATTATGCGCTTTCAATTGAGAAATACGAGGCAGCATCGGGAATCAAACCGGGGGAAAAATATCCACGCGAACAGAAACTGGAAGCCCAACGCTTATTGGATGCCATGCTTTCAGCCGAGCTTGCAGAAGCCGAGCGTAAGAAAAAGTACGATGAATTGGTTGCCTTGGGCTCCAAGAATATGAAGTCGGAAAATTATCAGGATGCCCGCCGCAATTATGTGGAGGCAGGTGATTTGTTTCCCGATGAACGTCTGCCCAAGGACAAAATCAAGGAAATTGATGATATCCTGGATTCGCTTGCTGCTAATGACGAGGCCAATCGATTGAAGGCTCAGGAAGATGAAGAACGGGCGCGCTTGGATAAGGAGTATCAGGCGTTGATCGATAGTGCCAATGACAAATTTGACGGAGAGCAGCTGGCGGAGGCTCGTGCTGATTATGTCGCAGCATCTGAGCTCAAACCCAACGAAAAGTATCCCAAAGGTCGTATTACACGCATCGATGAACTCCTTGCCAAAGCGGATGAAGCGGAACAGCAAGCGAAGGATGACGAGTTGGCCGAAAAACTCCGCGAACAAGAGGAACAGGCCGCGGCCGAAAAAGCTGAGCGCGAACGTTTGGCTGAAGAAGAACGTCAGCGTCGAATTGAAGAAGAACTTGCTGAGCAGCGTCGTTTGGCTGAGGAACGCGAACGTGATGAAGAAGCTGAAAAGGAACGCCGTGCGCGCATGATGAACAATGTAGACACGGCAAAAGAGGATGAAGTTGAAAAGTACTACCGCGACGCCCGTTTGAGTGAAGAGGCTGCAAAAGCCAACAGAATTCAGCAGGAAAAGGAAGAACATATGGCGTACCTGGCCAACAAGGATCAAAGTGCTGAATCAACCCGTAAGAATAACGAACAAGGTCTTGACGAACTCGAAACCAACATGACTGCGATTTACCGCGATGGAGAGTACCGTCAAAAGGAAAAGCAGGGGGATATTGACACCATCAAGGAGCGCGATCAACAACACAGCGAAGACTGGATATCCGG
This sequence comes from Flavobacteriales bacterium, assembly GCA_020437755.1. Classification (GTDB taxonomy): domain Bacteria; phylum Bacteroidota; class Bacteroidia; order Flavobacteriales_D; family Sanyastnellaceae; genus JADFAK01. The sequence goes on along the minus strand of JAGQVX010000006.1, from coordinate 8,585 downwards.
TTCGGCATACAGCCGAAATCAAAATAAGGAAGAGGCGGATCAGTTGGGAGAAACTCAAGCTGCACTTACGGCAAATGATGTTCACCGACTGGCACATGAAGATCGTATCGACCGCAAAAAGAAGGATATTCAAAGCAGTCAGGAGTCGTACATGAAACGTGGTGATGCACTCCGCACCGACAAGGAGTATGATGTGAATCGAGAGAAAGAGGGTTCCTACCAAACCGCGTTCAGAGGAGAAGAGGTACGGTTGGAAAATGTGGATGAGGCCGTTGATCGTAAAGAAGCCGTAACTGAGGCAGAGAAAGACGTGATCTCGGCGTCAGTAGACCGTAGAGCGAGCAGCATTGACCGCACGGAGGAAGCTAAGGAAGAGTTGAGCGCTATCGGCGAAGGAAAAGAATCGTTGACAGAGGACCGCATGTACCAAATCAACAAGGCCAAGAATGACAATCAGGAATTCTTGGCTCAAGCTGAGCAAAATGCAGAAAACGCCCGTTACGACAAGCGCAAGGATCTTTTTGACAAGGATTCGGGTTCGCCAAAGCATGTTGATGATTTTATCTTGCCCGAAGGCGCTGAAGATGTTCCGGAAGGTGTGAGTGAAAACTCCTACCAATTGGGTAACAAAATCGTTATGGAACGTACAGTTAAAATCGGCAACAAAGTAGATCACTACCGTAAGGTGGTGAGCAAGTCGGGTACGTACTACTTTAAGAACGACAAAGCTATTACCGCCACAACCTGGAAACAGGAAACAATTAACGTTGGCGATTGATAACTCGTACTGAGCAGCTCCCCCTCTGATGCAATTTTCTTCTTAATTTCCCCGCTTCGGGGATCCTTTTATACCCCTGTCTCTTTCTATGTCTCAATCGCTTACCTCGTACAACCGAACCATGGGGACTCTACCCGTCTTCATGACGGCCATCTCCACTATTCTGGGGGCAATTCTCTTTTTGAGGTTTGGTTATTCCGTAGCTCATGTGGGACTTCTGCTTACCCTGGCCATCATTCTGTTGGGGCATGCAGTTACCGTTCCTACTGCGATGGCCGTAGCAGAGATTGCCACTAATCAACGCGTAGAAGGTGGCGGGGCATACTACATCATTTCGCGTTCCTTCGGTTTGAACATTGGAGGCGCCATTGGCATCGCTCTATACCTGTCGCAAGCCATAAGTGTGGCGTTTTATATCATTGCCTTCACTACATCCACCGAAATCCTGAGAGCCTGGATCTATGACCAGTATCATTGGGTCATTACCGATGCCATGGTGAACTACGGTCTAATGGCATTGCTCACCGTGCTTATGCTCACTAAAGGGGCGAATGTTGGGGTGAAGGCACTGTACGTTGTGGTCACTATACTTTTTGGCTCACTCGTGGCTTTCTTTCTGGGTAAACCAACGGCAGGAGCACCTTCTTCGATCGATTGGTTCGCCACAATTCCGGAGGGTACTTTCGATTATTTTGTGGAACGCAAAGGGGAGTCAGTAGCCATAAACAAAGAAAGCTTCTTTACGGTCTTCACCATTATCTTCCCTGCGTTCACCGGCATCGCGGCCGGACTTGGATTGAGTGGGGATTTGAAGGAGCCCAAGAAGTCGATTCCGCAAGGCACACTCTGGGCCACAATAGTTGGGATCGTTGTGTATGTGGCAGTAGCCTTCAAATTGTACTTTTCCGCCAGTGCCGAAGATTTGGCGGGTGATGAAATGTGGATGCAGCAAATTGCTCTCTGGGCGCCGGCCATCCCCATCGGCCTGGCCTGTGCTGCCGTATCAAGCGCGCTTGGGTCGATCATGATTGCTCCACGTACTTTGCAAGCCATTGGGGCGGATCAGGTATTGCCCGGAAGATTGTCGGCATTGATGGCCAAAGCCCGAACAAAGGACGGTGAGCCCATTAATGCCTCCATAGTGAGCTGTGCAATTGGGTTTTTAATTGTCTCGATAGGTGAGCTCAACCTTGTTGCCGAGCTCATTTCTATGTTCTTTATGGTGACTTATGGCGCTATTTGTATGGTGTCGTTTTTTGAGCACATGGCGGCAGATCCTGCGTACCGTCCTACGTTTAGGTCGCGATGGTACGTGTCCCTTGGAGGGGGTGTCTTATGCCTTATCCTTATGTTCCAGATGAATTTCACCTTCGCAGTGGCAGCCATTGTTATGATGGTGTTGATTTACATTGGCATAAGTGCCAAGAACAAAGGACGAAGGGGTATTGAAAACCTGTTCAAAGGGATCATTTTTCAAGTTACACGCCGACTGCAAATATTTATTCAGAAGCGCGATGAACTCAGTGAAAGCAAAGGCAACTGGAGGCCATTTGTTATTTCCATGTCGGCCAATTCCTTTGAACGTCGGTCGAGTTTTGATATGGTGCGCTGGATGGCTCATACGTATGGATTTGGAACTTACGTGCACTACATTGAAGGATTTTTGAATGCCGAAACCCGGCAGAAAGCGCGCCGCGCAAAAGCTCGACTCATTGAATTGGCTGAAGGCCTCAACAGCCGAGTGTACATGGATACCATGATCAGTCCTTCCTTTACCTCCGCTATTGCCCAAAGCGTGCAACTGCCGGGTATTTCAGGAAAAGGCAACAACCTCATTGTGTTTGAATACACAGAGCATGATCAAGAAGCACTGCACCAGGTGATTGATAATTTCTCCATACTCAAAACTGCTGAGTTGGATATTTGTCTGCTGCGCAGTTCGCAACGAGGATATGGATATCACCGCGACATTCACATCTGGATCACCACGGCCGATTTTGAGAATTCCAATTTGATGATCTTGCTGGGATACATTATCCTGGGCCATCCGGAGTGGGAGGAAGGTGATATCAGCATTTACAGCATTTGCAACGGACAGAACCGCGAGGCTCATGAAGCGCGATTGGCTGCTCTGATCAAGGAAGGCCGACTGGCAATTAGCCCCAATAATGTGCAGTTGATCGAACAGGAGCCGGGTGAAGATGTATTCGCCATTATGAATCAGTATTCTATTGATTCGGACCTGACCATTATTGGGTTCGAAGATGATTGGATTGATAATAAGGAGTACAATGCCTTCCTTCGCTTTAAAGGAATGGGAAATGCCCTTTTTGTGAATGCCAGCAACCAATTGCACATTACGTGATGAAAAGAATTACTATCGTTAACGGACCCAACCTCAATTTGCTGGGAAAGCGCGAACCCGAAGTGTATGGTTTGGAGGATTTCGATTCTTATTTCCAGGGTTTGAAGGAAAGGCATCCGGATATCCATTTGGCGTATGCCCAAAACAATGTAGAGGGAGAGATCATCAATATCCTTCAAGAATCGGCTCAGTCATCGGATGGAATTATCCTCAACGCTGCCGGCTATAGCCATACTTCAGTGGCCATAGCCGATTGTGTAGTGGCCATCGGGGTGCCTGTGGTAGAAGTACACATCAGTAATATTTACGCACGTGAAGAGTTCCGACATCACACCCTGCTCTCGGGGAAATGCGCCGGATGTATATGTGGTATGGGATTGGAAGGGTACGAATTGGCGGTCTTGTTTTTCAAAAACTACGCCTGACCGGATGCAGATTTGCTCGCAGAACGTATCTGCTTGTCCATAAACATCATCAAATTCCGGATCTCCTTATCGTCAATTTGTTTGGCAAAAGCATAGGCCTTTCCCATGTAAGAGAAGCCAAGCCGATCGCCGGCCATAATCCAAAAACTATTGTCCATATAACTCATGAAGTTGGTCGAGTCATACTTTTCCGGAGCGAACTTTTTGATGTGCTGTATCTGAAACTCCTGAGGCTTGCCCAGTTTACCAATTTGATTGCGAATGGATAATTTGCCGGGAACAATTTCAATGACCTCTTGGCCAATCCATCGCCACAAAAAAACACGTCCGATACGAATAGCGAAAAACAACCAAAACACCATGAATCCCCATAGAATGTACTTGTTGATATCCACAATTTCGGGATTCAGGGCTTCGTTCACCACTATCCCACCACAAATAAACCAGGCCAGTAACCAAAATCCCAACAAGGCAAGCTTCCATGGGGCAATTTGCTGCGTTATGAGGATCTTTACCCTATCTCCATCGATGGTATATGAGATGCGCTGACTGATGTCTCGTTGTGTCATGATGCCGGTGTAGTAGTGTCCATTACGCCCGCGTACAATTCTTCATACAAGGGGAGAATGTTGTGAATGTCAAACTGTTCTGCACGTCGGTAGGCATTGGCCTTGAACTTCAGTAATCGGGCTTCGTCTTCCAGGAGGTAAATGGCATTGCGGGCCATGTCTTCAAAGTCTCCAACGTTGCTCATCATACCGGTGACACCGTGTCGGTTCACCTCGGGAATTCCTCCCGTGTTGGTGCTGATCACCGGAACACTTGCCCCCATGGCTTCGAGGGCAGCCAGACCAAAACTCTCGCTTTCTGAGGGCAGCACAAATAAATCGGCAATCCCCAAAGCCTCAGTTGGGTTTTTCAGTTTTCCCAGCATGATGACGTTCTTACAGGTGCCCAATTCACGGCACAATTGTTCCACCTTCGATCGCTCTGGTCCATCACCTATTAAGAGTAGTTTGGCCGGCAATTGCTGCTGCACAATGGCAAACATTCTCACAACGTCTTCCACACGCTTAACCGCACGGAAATTGGAGATGTGTACGAGAATTTTTTCACCATTTGGCGCATGCTTCAACCTAAAACCGTCGGCATTCTTGATTTTCATACTGTCCAGACAAACAAAGTTGGGAATGACGTGGATCTCTTTGTCTACGCCAAACAACTTGTAGGTGTCGTTTTTCAAACTGTGCGATACTGCTGTTACAGCGTCACTTTGATTGATGGCAAACGAAATAACCGGCTCAAAAGAAGCGTCTCGACCCAGGAGTGTGATATCAGTTCCGTGCAATGTAGTAATCACAGGAAGCTCAATTCCGTGTGACCGGAGAATCTGCTTGGCCGTATATGCGGCACTTGCATGAGGGATGGCATAATGTACGTGAAGAAGATCCAGCTTCTCGAAACGCGCCACATCCACCATTTTGCTGGCAAGAACAAATTCATACGGTGGATAATCAAACAATGGATAGTCTGAGACATTCACTTCATGGTAGTAAATGTTCTCAGAAAAGGATCCCAGTCTAACCGGCTGGTTATACGTGATGAAGTGTACTTCGTGATTCTTTGCCGCCAGGGCCTTTCCCAGTTCCGTCGCTACAACTCCACTTCCCCCAAATGTTGGATAACAAACAATTCCAATCTTCATTATTCGTGATTCTTGCTCACGTGTTCAACAGCCGGACGATCCGGAATGTTCAACGCTTCGTAAACAACCTCCTGAATTCGGGTACGAATGTCCATGTTCAACAGCTTGCGGTTCTCAGCATTGGGATACACGCGATTGGACAAAAATACATAAACGATTCCGTTGACAGGGTCAGCCCAGGCCAGAGTTCCTGTAAATCCTGAATGCCCAAAACTCTCCGCCGAGGCCTGATTGCACGTAGGGCCACTGTTCAAGACAGATGTTGGCTTGTCAAACCCAATTCCACGTCGGTTGTCTTCATCACAATAATGACAATCGGTGAAGTAGTCCACCGTTTCCGGGTTGATGTAGCGTGTTCCTGAATAATACCCTCTATCCATAAACATTTGCATCATGGCTGCCAGGTCGTACGCCGTGCTGAATACGCCGGCATGCCCTCCTACGCCCCCGGTCATGGCGGCTCCCGGATCGTGAACGTGTCCGTGAATCAACTGCTTGCGGAAAGTCATGTCGTATTCGGTTGGGGCGATGCGCTCCAAAGGCAGATGCTGCAGTGGTAAATATCCCATACTCGTAAGTCCCATGGGCTCGTAGAAATGCTCTGCGACGTATGCATCGATGCTTTTGCCGGTTTTCTGCTTCACTATGCGTTCCACAAAATAGTACCCCAGGTCGCTGTATTTGTATTTCAATTCACTGCTCAATGGGGTGTTATAAATGGTATTCAACATGGAATCGCGATAGGCGTCCATAATGTACAAGTCATCGGCTACTTGTACTGTAAATCCTTCCTCCGGAGCCGAGCGGTAGTAACGGGGATTAGGCGCACCATCTGCAATGGTTTCAGTGTAGAATGGAATCCATGATTTGAGTCGGGCGAAGTGAGACAGCATCTCCCGTAAATTCATATTGAAGTACTCAGAGGTGTCGCATACGTCGAGGTAGTCGCACAGATTGTAGTCAACGTTTACCAGTCCCTCATCCTGCATTTTCATCAAGGCGGCGGTAGAAGCAACGATCTTGGTGATGGAAGCCAAATCATAAACGGTGTTTTCGTCCACAGGCACCTTCTTCTCATACGTTTGGTAACCGAATGATTTGTCATAAAAAATCCGACCATCTTTGGCAAACAGTACCCGGCATCCGGGATACGCTTGTTCGCGAATTCCTTCTATGGCGATGCTGTCAATTTTTCTCAAAACGTCCGAATCAATGCCAAAGGATTCAGGGAGGGTATAGCCCAGTCGCATGGCGTTGGGAGCGTCCAGACCGAAGCCCTGGTGATATTTAGGTGAAATCGAAACAGGCAATTTACCTCCGCCTCCGCCTGAACCGGCCAGGAAATCGGCCACGGCTTCCTGTGTTATGTCATTGTCCTGGTACGCAATGTTAATTTGCGCAGCTTGCGAGGGGAAGGGGATAGCGGCCAGTCCATATGGATTGGCAAAAACGTTCAAGATTACTTGCTGCTGAGCTCCCAGTTGATTTACTAGCAGGGATGCCTGTTCGGTTAAATTGTAATTTCGAGAGGCTTTGTTGCTGGTCTTGAGCCAGTTGACAATGACGAGGTCATATCCCGACAAGTCTTCAACGAGTCGTTTAATCGTAGGGAAACTGGGCTTGTACTCCACTTCAAAGTGATCAGCGCTAAGGTATTTTTCAATGGTCTTATTGAATGCAGTGGTCGTGTTGGTACCTACACTTACGGTAGCTACCTTGAGCGTGTCGGCCGTCCACAGCGGAGTTTTGAGATTGTTTTTGATGGTTGTGATTGCGGCCGAAACCAGTTGACGTTCCAGCTCCTTGCCATAGGTGGTGTTGAGGTCGGCTACGAGGTTGCGCTTTTTAATGGGGCGGTAGTGGTTGAGTCCGGCCCATTCCTTCGCCTTAAGGATCCGCATGCAGTGGTCATCAATTTGTTTCAGGCTCAGCATGCCACTGTCGAGTGCCATTTTGATCTTTTCAATCGCCACAGGTACGTCGGCCGGAAACAGAAGCATGTCATTGCCGGCTTGCAGTGCTTTGACATCCATATCACCGGGTTCAAAGTACTTGGCTATTCCCTTCATGGTCATTGCATCCGTGAATACCAGTCCGTCAAAACCCATTTCTTCACGGAGAATTCCGGTTACGATTTTCTCGGAAAGGGTAGAGGGCTGCAATGCTGTTGAATCAATTTCAGGCATGTACAGGTGAGCAATCATCATGCTTTTGAGCCCTTTATCAATGAGGTATTTGAATGGGTAGAGTTCGAGTGAATCCAATCGCGCCTTGTTATGGCGAATAACGGGTAAGTCCTCGTGTGAATCTACATCGGTGTCGCCATGGCCGGGAAAATGTTTGGCGCATGCCAATACCCCTTCATCCTGCAATCCGCGCATATAGGCCAAGCCTCGCTCGGCCACTTCATCTCTTGACTCACCAAACGATCGATTGCCAATAACCGGATTTTGCGGATTGTTGTTTACATCGACTACCGGTGCAAAATCCACGTGAATCCCCAGCCGCTTGAGCTGCCGTCCCACTTCGCGACCGAAATTGTAAAGGAGATGGTTGTCCTGAATGGCTCCCAGGGTCATTTGTCGGGGGTACACAATGATAGAGTCAAGGCGCATACCGGGACCCCATTCGGCATCCATAGCAATAAGCAGGGGGATGTTGCTCATCCGTTGGTAGCGATTGCACAATTCAGCTTCCCGCAGCGGTCCGCCTTGCATGAATATCAATCCGCCAATTTCTTGCTGCGTAATGAGCTTTTCAATTTCTGCTACATGGTCATTTCCCATGTTGGAGTAGGCCGCCACCATGAAGAGCTGACCTATTTTCTGTTCCAGGGTCAGGGTGTGGAATACCGAGTCGGCCCATGTTTTTTTAGGACCGGGTGTGGCATTCGCCAAATGTCGGGGTGTGCTAAAGCTGTACAGCAGTGCCACACAGGCAACGAAAAAGGTAACGATAAGTGGTTGTCGCATAGTACTTCTCAGGATCAAACGAATTTAGACCGTAATCAGGGGTGAAATCCTGTTCCGGACTTGAATTATCAACAAGAGAGTGAAGTAAAAAAGTATGCGTTTGGTGGGAATTTCGGCTCAACAATCATTCCACAACTTCAGAGCCTACTTCAGTTTTTTTTTCAGCCACTGCAATTGCAGCACGAATGGTAAGCATGGCATGGTCAAACTGCTCTTCCGGAGTGAGATTGGTATTGTCGATAATGATGGCATCGGCCGCTTGTCGCAATGGGTCGTTGGTGCGAGATGAATCTACAGAATCACGTGAATTTACATTGCGCAAGACTTCATCAAATGTTGT
>JAGQVX010000069.1 GCA_020437755.1 Flavobacteriales bacterium | reverse complement strand
AAAAAAAAAAGAGCCTTTCTATCATGGACAGAAAGGCTCTTGGTTCGTCGGGGTGGCAGGATTCGAACCTGCGACCTCCTGCTCCCAAAGCAGGCGCGATAACCGGGCTACGCTACACCCCGAACTGATTGGTTGTTTTTGTCTGTGATCTTCCTGCCGGTGCAAGTCACGTTTACCGGGTAACACCAGACCCGCTGCTTTCTCTCCAACTACAATCTCCCTCGAAAGCGGGTGCAAATATACAAATATTCTTTCCCATACAAGGGAGTTTTGGCGAAAAGATTCTAATTTCGCGCGGCGAAAGAGATTCCCCTATGAATTGCGCATTAATGCGCATGACAAATGAACCTTTCAACATACTGGTCCCGTAGCTCAGCTGGATAGAGCATCTGCCTTCTAAGCAGACGGTCACAGGTTCGAATCCTGTCGGGATCACTCACACTAAGGCTGCCTTTGCCAAGGCAGCCTTTAATTTTGAGAGCCGATATCATAAGGGGGGGGGTGGATGTTGTAAAGCTACTACGATCAAAAGATTACCCATACAAACCGTAAAGACGCGATAAATCGCGTCTTTACAGATGGGTTCTTTCGGACATGTAAGTGATAATGTGGCAATACCCAAGAAAATTATCGCTCCAATTTGTCAAACGATCATCAAAACAAACCTATTACTCGACTAAAAGGTAAGTTTAGTGCAGTACAATTATTTTGAAGGACTCAATCTGTTCATTGATCTGGACTTCCATGATATACACCCCTGAGCCTATGCTTTTTGTATCTACGAATGCAGAACCTTTTGAAAGGTCCGCATTTGATTGTTGCACCATGTTGCCATGCACATCCCGGAGTGTAAAGAAGCAGGTGCCATGGGATGCATGTAGAAACTGCACGTAAAACCCTTCGTTGCACGGATTGGGATATGCGCTGATTCCAATTGAATGCGAGGCCCGAAAATAAACAGCCTTGGTTTCTGACAGACTTGATTCGCCATTGAAGTCCGTATCTCGAAGTCGGTAATACGACCAGCCGAGTAAAGGATCAGAATCGATAAATGAATAATTGTTGGTGATCAGCGATGTTCCTGCTCCATCAATGATTCCAATCCCATCGAAATGCACGTTATCGGCGCTTCGTTCAACTGTGAAAAAATCATTGTTGAGTTCTGAAACGGTTGTCCAACTGCACTCAACCTCGTTGAACTTGGGAACCGCTGAAAAATCGAGCAATGAAATGGGCAACAAATTCGTACTATTTACCAAGGTCCAAGCATAGTTCCAATCGCTTTGGTCGGGTACAAAGACTTGATTGTTGGTAGGGTCAGCTATGCCAACCGGAGGTTGTGACCAAACGCTGAAGTTGTTGTACTGAGCTGCCAAGCTAGATTCCATGACAGTATTATTTCCACCATTTGCCTCACTATCCAGATAAGTCAAGGTCAAGTCTGCTGTTGGCTCTACGGTATAACCTAGTACTTCAAAGTTCCACCAACGATCAACACAATTGAATCCATTTTCAAAACCACTATAATCCAGCAACGATGGCACGTTTGTGGGTAAGGGTCTGTTGTTTGGAGTACTCGAAGGATCGGTGCCATACGTGGAAATGGTGTACGAACCTATTCCTGAACCTGTTTGACTAAAATTGAGGATAACTGGCAGGTACTCATTGGTCACTGTTTCACCAAATGGTATGATATAGTTTACACCCAATTGAGGTATTCCAATGTCCCAATGTACACTTCCATAGGTCAATGGTGGATCTTCACTCTCCATAAAGCCGCCCACTCGTACAATAGCATTCGCATTTCCATTACTTATACTCAATGTAAAGGTATTGAGTTTTATCACCCCAGATTCGAGATCAAGTACACCGGTTGAAGAGCTACCTCCAACAGTTTGAGAATTCCCCAACTCAATGGTTGGTGTTCCCGAAAGAGTTAAGTCGTGAAACTCGAATTCATTTATTCCATCCAGTTGCTGAACGGAACCAAACAAGACAACTTCTCCATTTCCGAGAAACAACCCCGAACCAGAGTCATTCGTCATGTTTCCGGAAACTTGGATAGTACCTTCATTATCGACCAAACTGCCCGATTGAAATTCAATATCACCGTCAATCCAAAGGGTCGCGCCAGACAATAAATCCAATGTCGCCCCTTTAACTGTGAGTAACTGGGCATGGCAAATACTGCCCAATTGCGATACAACGAGTATTAGTAAAAATCCCTTTCTCACAGTTCGTAGGTAATCAATACTCGAACAGGATCGTTCAAGAGGTTAATTGAATTCCCGTTCACCGGCCAAATCACAATGGCCGTTGGCGTGATATAATAATCGAATTCAAAGCCATTGTTGAGCGTATAACCGTTGGGAACGCTATAATTTGCTGCGTATTCCACATGAACATCCACAGCTAGAATCTTGCTTTGATCAGTAATTCCATGTGATAATGAAATCGAGGTTCCCTGTGTCGCCGCAATGGTACCTGTGAGTTTCTTCATTCGAATTACCGGAGCATCCTGTCCTAGCTGAGTTCCATCTTCCACCCGCATGCTTGTTGTTGATGTAGTGCCGCCAACCTCTAATTCATAATCAGCGTCGGACACGTTGATACCAACTTGCATTGTATACTGCAACGGATTCCCAATTATCATGCTATTTGACTCACTACAAACCGCTAACTTCCCGATGGCGACAGCATTATCCACATCTATATTGGCAGGTGATGTTATCGATGCTCCATTTCCAATTGCAATGCAGTTGTCATTATCATTGTTATTTGTGACAATATTCGCCCCTGCCCCAATCGCAATATTGAAATCTCCAAGTTTGAGGTCTCGGCCGGCTCCCTCTCCGAGCATAATATTTCCATATCCTCCATCTTCCAAAAGAGTAGAAGGGGTAGTAGTATAATTTCCAATAATAATGTTCTCCGTTGAATTTGAGGCACCACTGTTCGTGCCCAACGTGTAGCCAGCATACGACCCAATCATTATGTTCTTGGTCCGTGTAATGAATAACACATTACTAGGATCCGAAGCTCCGGCATACGCACCCAAAGCGATATTCTCGTCATTGGTATGATATGGAGAACCGGAACCACTTCTAAAACCCATATAAACATTACCCCCAAATTGAAGATTTGTACCCACGGCGGCCTCTGTTCCAATAATTACATTAGGAAAGCTACCGCTGAAAAGCAAATTGTCTGAAAAACTATTATAACCCATTACAATATCACCATCTCCAGCTCCATTCTTCGCTGCCAAAGCTCCAATTGCAATGGTCCCTTGTCCACTTGAGTTGCACGCCTGAGATCCGATGATCACGGATTCAATACCCGCATTTTGCTGACCTGCCTGATAACCAATTGCGACAGCCTTTGGGCCTGAATTGAGCTGGGCAGCTTGCCGACCTATTAATACACTAAACTCTGGCGCACCATTGGTCGCACAACTGCTACCTATGGCTACATTGTAACTACCGTTAATATTCTCACCGGCCCTACCCAGACAAATGTTGTGATCTCCATTGAGGGAGTGCCCGCTGAAGTTCCCAATGAGTACATTACTCGTAGAACCCATCAGTTGTCCACCCGCTTCGTTTCCAATAGCAATTACGTAAGTATGAGAAGCGTCCGGATCCCTTAAAGCATGGGAACCTATGGCTATATTATTGTGTCCAACAGTGTAGTTAAGCCCAGCCTCAAGGCCAATAAATATGCAGTCCGTACCCGTATTATTATTTGCGCCGGCTTGATATCCAATTGCAATTGTATTGTCCCCAGCAGCATGAAGTTTACCCGCTTGATATCCCAAATACACCCCGCCAGACCCACCTGCGCCCGCCTCGGTTCCAAAAAAGATATTATTGTAGAATGGATTCAAATAGCCCTGTCTCAGGTTATTCGCTTTCAACGTAAGCGGCACTCCGTCCGTAGTTCCTATGAAGTTGGTTCCATCCACAGTACCCGCGTTCCCGGTTAAGCTCCATTCGGTCCCTTCAAGCGGTCGCCAAATTCCACCACCGTAATACCAAAAGGAAGAAGTTGTCAAATCGAAAACCAACAAGCCCTCGGCGGGTGAAGAAATTGCCTGTCGCTGAACAGTCGTCATTCTCGGAATCAACACTCCCCTGTCTGTTGATTCTATATCCAAAATAGCCGAGGCATCAGGAGTTGAATTATTGATCCCTATATTATTTTGACTTGCAGCAGTTGAATAACAAAGTACTGCAATCAGTAGTGCACCTACATGATTAAATCTCATAGCTAAGGCTCTAGTAGTTAAAACTTTGGTAGCTCAAAGATAGGTAAATCACTCTATTTGCATCAATTGACTTCTGAGCGTCTCCCTTGAAATGTCTCGTGTATTGCCTAGTTTTCTTGCAAAAGTGTAGGTTGTATGAATCCAAGAATATTGATTCAACCAATGACTAAAAAACTCATTCTGCTATTAAAAGGCTTTTTCGAAAACAAAAAAAGTCACGCCGAAGCGTGACTCTTCCCTGACATTATGCCTTGATCTTTGGTTTTATTGAATGCTTCCGCCAACGGGCAAACCGCTGGGTACGGAAGATGGAATTGTTGTATCAAAATCGGTGTCGGTGAGACTTTCGAGGAAGGCTACAATAGAAGCTACTTCACTGTCGGTCAAATCTACACTCTCGAAATCGGGATCGAGCATACCGGTTGTTACGTTCTCATTGTCCGAAATACCGCTAGCCATGTGAACCACGGCTTCTTCGAGTGTGGTGAGCATACCGTTGTGCATGTATGGACCTGTGATGGCCACGTTATGCAGTGAAGGTGTACGGAACTTGTACAACTCATCCTTACCTGAATCTGTTCCTTCGGGATGGTCGGGATTGTCAACTACTCCAACTGCGTGGTGATTGTAGTCGCTCATCATCGGACCTGAATGGCAGTTCACGCATTGGGCCTTTCCGTTGAATAGGAGCAATCCTTCCTTTTGCTGATCGGTCAATGCGTCCAGCTCTCCGCCAAGGTAGCGTAAGTATGGACTGTTGTCGGTGACCAAGGTTCGCTCAAAAGCTCCAAGGGCTTTGGCATAGTTCTCTGTTACCACAGAACTTGCTCCTCCGCCAAATGCAGCGTCAAACAACGTGACATATTCCGGAATGGATGCCAGTCGGGCCATGATGCTGTCGAATGCAAGTTCTTCCGGATAAGCATCTCCGCGCATTTCAGAACGTGATGCGGGAGGTCCCTGACATTGTTCTTCGAAACTCAATTTGCGGCTGTCCCAGAACATCGGAGCGTTTTCCGGACTATAGCTATCCGGATTAACCATTCCGTTGTAGGCTGCGTTCAACACGGTGGGTGAATTTCGCGGGACGCGATCGATGGTAATGGGCAGACCTCCGGCATTTTCCTGTCGATCAGGGCCCAGACCCAATCCGTTCACACCAATAGCCAAATCCAAACCATCGGTGTATGCGAAGTCGGGGTGGTGGCACGTGGCGCAGGCCATGTCTTTCATTCCACCTACAATAGGATCCCAAAAGATCAATCGTCCAAGTGCTACTTTTTCAGCACTTGAAGCATTGTCGGCTGGGTCGGTCACGGAAGGAATGCCTTGAAGATCAAGTGATGCTATGCGATCGTCCAACGTGGGCTTACAGTCCACAGCCGGTTCATCGTCTTTCTTACATGAAGTAAGGGAAATGGAAATTCCAAGTAATGCCATAGACGCGACCATCACGCCACGGCGAGTGAGATTAGAAGTCATTATACGGTTGTTTTGCTGTTAGTACGTATGCAATTTGCAAATAGTTCCGTGACAATTTCATGACAAATATCAGGTTAGCCATTTGCCGAATGGCCAGCAACAAAAAATCCCCACCAAATGGCAGGGACTTTTCAACCTCTCTCCTCTATTCAACTACTGCGCTGTGATGGTAACTTTTACTATATTTTCCACCGCAGGGACGTGACTGCCCGCGTTATCTTCTTCCTGGGTGGTACCCGACTCGGCTGTGCCTGTGTTGGCGCCCGACTGGAACAACGGCTGATTCATGCCTGCACCGGCAAACTCATCAACCTCCGTCCCGGCATCGTACAACTTGACGAGATCGGTGATGTCTCCTGAAAGGGCTGTACCCGAATTGAACAATTGTACCGCATCCAATCCCAAAAACCAGTCGTTGGACTTGACCAACATGGTAGCCAACGACAAGCGGTCGCCGGCACTGCCCGAAAACGAGAACGAATAGCTGCTCCCCGGAAATAGTGGACCTGCACCATTGCCCCCAACCGGAGTATTAAATACATCGTCAAATCCTGAAGGGTCACCATCTTCGGCAAGCGCTTCAAGCTCCGACGAAGCTTGTTGTCCGTCGGCAAACACACCATTACCGCTCCCCACCGAATAAGCGCCCGGAGCGAAAGGAGAAACCAATCCGCTGTGATCCATAAGCCAAGTGCTCAACATACTGTTGTCTCCGTCTTCAGCCAAGGGCTCTAGTCCATTCATGGCTGCGCTGCCCGACATAAACAAAGGTGTCAATCCCGAATCATGCACCACCCACACACCGGGGGCAAAGGGCGTTTCAATCGATGCCGACGCTGATGTGTTCATTGCAGAAAGGGTAAACATGGAATTGCCATTGTACGTGAGCTGAACACTGAGTATATCGGAAATAGTCGGATAGGAAAACCCATCACCGACCGCGGAAAGCATCATTACCGTTCCGTTTTCATCGTCGCCGGTATTGGGACCGCTTTGATTTGGAGGTTGATTGGCTCCTGTTCCGGGCTCTTCGTTCACCTCGGTACCCGCGTCCCAAAGCGAAAACTGTGCAGTAATGTCGCCGGAAAGTGCATTTCCATTTCCGTCGTACAGTGCAACGCCACCCATGGGCGAACCAATAAATACATCATTGGACTTTACAAACATGGAAATCCAGCTTAGGTATTGGCCCGGAGCAGCGTAGAATGAGTATTCAGCAGTCATTCCCGGTTCAATGAGTCCGGTAGTTCCCGACAGCAGGAAATCTTTTTCTTCCATCACATTTTCAACCGTAACCGTAAAGGTTTTAGGTCCGGTCATTTCCTCATTCTCTTCGTCTTTTTTACACGAGGTGGTTGCTACCAATGTTAGAATTAGCGCGCTCCAAAGTATTTTCTTCATTTGACTTGGTTTAATTGATTTCGTTGTTGAATTCCGTGCATCGGAAATCTTTGAGCGAAGTAATCGCAACATCCCGGCAAAATCCTTGAGAGAGTTTCAACGATCATAACCATTCTGTCACGATTCTGTAACACGCAGTTTCAACTTCGACAACAGGGCACGAATTGCTAGATTTGTCGGTACTATTATCATACGAGTGGAACCGAAACCAAAAAACACCTTCCTCCCCTCCTCAGATGTGTGCCGCACATGTGGGTCGCCACAAATTGAAGCGTACTGCGCACAATGCGGGCAACGCACCTTGGAGCACCGATTCAATCTGAAGGATTCATTCCAGTGGATCATCTCGAAGATTTTTGATCTGGAACACGGATTCTTCCATACTACCTGGCTCCTTCTCAAATCACCGGGCACTGTTCCTTTGGATTATCTCAAGGGGGCTACCGTGAACTACACCCATCCATTTCGGTTCATGTTTATCTGGGCCACGTTGAGCACCCTGGTGAGCCATTGGATTGGGGCATTTGAAATTGTGGGAGAACAATTCGCCCCCATGGAAGGTAGCGATCCCGAAGCCCAAAGGGCAGTGCAAGAATATATGTTCAAGTATCTGCACCTGGTCATTCTCGCCACTGTGCCTTTTATGACGTTCTGGAACCTGCTGTTTTTCCGTAAGTCCCGCATGAACTTTACGGAACACCTCATTATCAACGCTTACGGATTGGGAGCTTCCACGGCTACCGGGGTGGTCTTTTTCTTTATGTATTACCTCCCTTTCGCAGGCATGTGGATCACAGGAGCCTCCATGATCATTATGATGATCGTTATCGGACGTATCTACAGCAAGAGCTATCAGCAGAATGTCTACCTGTGCATGCTGAAGTACCTATTAATATACTTACTTTCCATGGTCTCCCTCATGATCATCGCCGTGATTGTTACTGTTGCCTGGAAACTGATTGAAGCCTCTGTTGCGGGGTAGCCCTTATGAATCTGACTTCATTTCATAGCAAATACCCCTTTCTCTTGCCCGCGTTGGTGATGCTCCTGGTAACCTTCCTGGTATACGGAAATGTTCTGCTCCATCCCGGAGATTACTTTTTCAGCTCGAGCAATGATTCACTCAAGAATTACTATTCGCTGGCGTGGTACATCGATCATGAGCATCATTTGGAGTTTGGAGGCATGAAGTACCCCCACGAGGGCAGCTATATGTACACCGACGGACATCCACCGGTGGGGGTTTTGTTTTCAGCGCTCGGATTGAGTGGAAGTCAGGGGATTGCCTTTATCAATTGGGCCATGATCATTTCATTTCCCCTTTCCTGGTTGTTGTTCATGCTGTTTTTCAGGCGTTCGGGAATGTCTACTTTGTGGTCGTTTCTCGCTGCATTTTCCTTGGTTTGCATTACGCCGCAACTGGATCGAATGGATGGGCATTTCGCGCTGGCGTACATGTTCTTTTTTCCCCTAACGTTCCTGTTCCTGCAATCGCTTTACCGGGGAAATTTCCGCGCAGTGGCGGGACTCATCGTGAGCAGCACGGTGGCTATATTCCTGCATCCATACCTCGGCTTTTTAATGTGCTTCATTACCGCCGGCGTGATCCCCTGGTTCCTGGTGCGGTCTCGTTCTACGGCGCGATGGAAATCGCTGTTTTGGTTGATGGTTTCGACCGCTGTTCCGCTGCTGATCTGGAAAGGAGTTGTTGCAGCTTCCGATCCCGTTGCGAATCGTCCCGATGATCCTTCGGGTTTTTTGGAATGTCTTACCACCTGGGGTAGTTTGCTTCTTCCGCGTCATGACTGGCCGGGCATTTTACCCCTGAATCACGTGGATCATCCGGCGAAATGGGAAGGAATATGCTACGTAGGTCTGGGCTTTTATGTGTTGGTAGCTTTGTTTTCAATTAGTGGCATTCGCCAAATGCGAACCCAACGACCTGCATTGAAGTGGCTCCTGCTTGCTTTGCCGGGAATCGTGGCTTTGACCCTGGCGTTGGGCTACCCGTTCATCGTAAAACCAGAATGGGTAGAGTATGCCGGTCCTCTGAAACAGTTCCGTGCACTTGGTCGGTTTTCTTGGGTATTTCTTTATATGGGAATAGCCGGAGCGTTTATTCTCATCAGTCGAATGGATGATTGGAAGCGACCTTGGTTGCGCGGTGCTGCATGGTTGGCCGTAGGATTGTTTCTACTTGAAGGTGGGTATGCTCACCTGTTGAAGGCACAAAACATAACCGCAAATCACAACTTCTTCTCATCCGATGATCAACTGGCGTTTAGCCATACGGAGGCATTCGCCAAATTCAGAGAAACGGAAGCCATCATTCCGCTCCCTATGTACTTCATCGGAAGCGATACCTATAACACCGATTTGTCGCCTGAGCTATTTGGCGAATGCCTGAAATACTCCTTGTACACGGGAATTCCAACATCGGCGAACAGCACCTCGCGCGAACCGGTTATCCCCACCGCCGAATCCATTACACTGGGCGCGCCTAGCTTTTACCCTAAGAAATGCATCGACGAAATGGATCCCGAACGCACCGATGTCACCGTGATGTATCATCAGGATTATTTCAATCAAACAGCTTTTCCCGCAGTGGCGCACCATGGCCATGTGATCCTGCAAAACGGACCGTGGGTATTTGCCCAAGTGGCCAAGTCAGACATGCACCGACAGCCCGTACCACTTGACTCAGCGCTTGTAAGCCAATTGAGCAGTTGTGGTGACACGTTGATTTACAGGGCTACTTCTCCACCCTACTCGTTTCATTTTCCAGGTCCCGGAATTCCACCCGACGGACCATACAATTATATAGGATCCATTGTGGATAGCAGTTTTGCGAACAAGCAAGCAACATTTAGTTGCTGGATACACAATGAGCTCAACGAATCCCATCCCGGAGCCATTCTTGTGCAGGAAGTCACCCCTGAAGATCAGGTCAATTGGTTGGTTCACAAGCCTTTGATTTATGGCAATATCCTGAGCGGTGACAGCACCCGATTGGAATTTGATTTCACCTTTCCTCCAGAGGGCAGCAAACTGGACTTATTTTATCTCGATCGTCCCGATCACCCGAATCGGATCTGTGTGAATCACGCCCAGGTGCATGAAAAGGGGGACTTCGTTTTGGAGAAGAAAAATGGACTCATTTTTCTAAACAATCATCCGGCAATGACACTGGATTCGGAGGGGTTGAAAGTGGTTGTTGAGACCCCTCAACAAAATTGATCGAATTCGCTTGCCTGTTTCGTAATATTTTTACCTTTGCACCCCACTAAAAGGAGAGGTGGCAGAGTGGTAATGCAGCAGCCTGCTAAGCTGTGACCGGGTTTCTGGTCCCTGAGTTCGAGTCTCAGTCTCTCCGCAAGATCCCTTGATTCAGTACACTGATTCAAGGGATTTTTTTTGGCCTTGAATTCGCCAATGCACGCTGATTGTTCTTCAGATGGCGGCTAAGGCATTCTTCAACAAACTTTAATCTTCAGGGTACGAAACGCGCACATGATAAATACTCATCAATCGCTTCTTGAGGAGTTTCTTGATTTGGGTGATTTCCCCCAAGGTGATGTCGGCATTGTCAAACTGACCTCTGCTCATTTGTCGCTCAATAATTGAATCAACCAGGTAGCCCAGACTTTCTGCTTCCGGCTCCCGGAGACTCTTGGATGCGGCTTCGACGCTATCGGCCATCATCAACACAGCCGACTCCCGCGAGAACGGTTTAGGGCCGGGATAGGTATATTTTGACTCATCTACGTTGGACGCCCCAAAATCTTCAATAGCCTTGCGGTAGAAATACTCTGTGCGCGTTGTGCCGTGATGCGTTCGGATGAAGTCAATAATCTGCTCAGGCAGCCCCGCCTTTCGCGCGATCTCTATGCCCTGAATCACGTGTTGAATAATCACATGTGCGCTTTCTTCATAGGTGAGTTCGTCGTGCGGGTTCTCGCTGGTGTGTTGATTTTCGATGAACATTTCCGGGCGAACCATCTTCCCAATATCGTGGTACATAGCTCCGGCACGCACGAGCAGGGCATCACCGCCAATGGCAAGGATCGCTTCTTCTGCCAGATTGGCCACCTGAAGCGTGTGCTGGAAAGTACCCGGGGCTTTCTGATTCAACTCTCGGAGTAATGGATTGTTGGAATCGGCAATTTCGACCAGACTTACTTCCGACAAAAAGCCGAATGATTTTTCAAATACGTAAATCAGTGGAAAGGCGAATAGTGAAAGCATTGCATTCCCGCCAAACCATGCGTAGTAATTCCAATCAACCGCCTCGATTCTTCCCTCTTGCAGCAAGTTCAGACCGAAATAGGTAACGGCATAGCTGCCAAAAATGAGGAAAGCCGAATTAAAAAACTGCGACCGCGTTCGCATGTTGGACAGGCCGTACATGAGTAGGATTCCGGCAAAAATTTGCAAGAAGACGAACTCAAAAGGGTTGGGAACGATGAATGAAATAATGAATACCGCTACCAGGTGTAAAAACAGCGCCAGTTTCACATCGTAGAACGCGCGGACGATCATGGGCAGCATGCATAAGGGAGCCAGATAGATATGAAGTACCTCCACACGAAGGGCGAACTTCGCAATCAGCACCATCAATACCAGCAGTGCCAGCACAAAAAGCACCCGTGAGGGTTCACGGAGGATTTGAGGGTAAAGCAGTTTGAGAAAAATGGCCAGAGCCACCAGACAAACCGACACGAGAATGACCTGTCCGGCCACGACAAACCAATAATGTTCGAAGCCACCTGTGCGTTTTTCGTAGGCCATTTTTAATGACTGCAGCACCTGATACCGTTCGGGAGTCACCATCTCCCCCCTTCGGATGATGGATTCACCTACGTTAATCTTTCCTTTCTGAGCGGGAATTTGCCGAAGTTCCTCCTCCAATTGAAGGTGCGATTTCCCGGCATCATAAAACACATTGTAGTCGAGTGCATCCTGTAAAATCCATGTCAGAAATGCCTTGTCTACTCGGTCAGCTTCATTCACGGCCTGCTGAACGTAGGAGTCGGCAGACTTCAGCATCAGCAAGTCATCCAGCAGCTCTTCGTGCACCACATTATTGCGAACCACCTGGATATAGTCGGCGGCCGTGCGGTGCTCATGTTGCTGATCCAGACTGACCACACCTTTCCCAAAAACGTGCTTCAGAATTTCGATACCCAGTTCTTCGTGTCGCAGCAGGTTCAAGCTGTCGCGTTTATCGCTCGTGAGCA
The DNA here is from genome assembly GCA_020437755.1 of Flavobacteriales bacterium. GTDB lineage: Bacteria > Bacteroidota > Bacteroidia > Flavobacteriales_D > Sanyastnellaceae > JADFAK01. Next base: position 6,497 of record JAGQVX010000069.1, on the reverse strand, counting down.
ATCCCCGCAGCCCTCCCGATTCATTTCCCGGTCCCGACTGATTCCATTGATTGTTGAGGCGCTGACGGAATTTGCGAATTTGAATCACCTCCACTTTTTCGTCCATTACGTAAATGGGCACAAAATGCTGTTGGATCCCGGCACGCGTGGAGTCCAGTTCCTGGTCGGACTTGCGGATGGCAAAAGAAAACGGCGCATCGAGGTCGTCGTGCCGCCACGTGTTTCCCGCTTCAAATTCATACTTAAATCGCCCTTCCCTTGGAAAGAAATACACGATCACTAAGGCGCAAAACCCAAACAAGGCCAGCGTGAGAATTCCCTGGTGACGGTCGCGAATATGGTTGAAGAATGAACTCAAGAGTACCGTTTTGAATGTGTGCAATGTAGGAAACAATATGCAGGCATTCGCCAAATGGCGCTCTGCTTATCAAAAGGCAGATGTTGTTCATTTCCATCGACTATTTGAACCCGGAAATAGCTCTTTAGAGCCAGACTCAATAATCGAGAATCCCTGACGTTAGCCATTCCGGATGAGGTAAAAGGAACGAACAGATTTTATTTCTTAGCAGCTCCATTTGACACGATTACAGAACCCATTGAACGACATCACGATGCCAGGCAGAGAACACGTTGATTATCCATTTGGTGAATACCTTATTTCCACCAACCCCGACCTACTGGATATTGAAGTCATACACCGGTTTCTTTCCACCGAGTCCTATTGGGCTCCCGGAATTCCCTTCGAAACCGTTTTGAAGTCGGCTCAAAATGCATTGAATTTTGGATTGTACTGTGAAAGCCGGCAGATTGGCTATGCCCGGGTGATTACCGACAAAGCCACATTTGCCTATTTGTGCGACGTGTTTGTTTTGCAGGAATACCGTGGAAAAGGTCTCGCTCACCACTTGATGCGCTCTGTACTCCAACACCCCGAACTGCAGGGATTGCGACGTTGGATGCTGCTCACCTCCAGCTCACCCGGACTGTATAAAAAATACGGCTTCGAACACCCCCCAAAACCCGAACTGTATATGGAAAAGAGCGTGCCCAATATCTACCTGAACAATCAGTGATAATAATGGCTGATCCACTGCTCCAGTCCGAGATAGCAGAACAGGGTCACCAGCACCACGGCAATCAGATTGAGAACGATACCGGCTTTGACCATTTGGGGTATTCTGATGAATCCACTGGCAAAGACAATGGCATTGGGTGGTGTGCTCATGGGAAGCATAAATGCACAACTCGCAGCAATGGTCACCGGGACCGCAAAAAGTAGAGGCGATTCCCCTCCCCCAATTGCCAGGGCAGCTACCATGGGAACGAAAATATTCACCAGCGCCAGATTGCTCATAACCTCAGTGAGAAACAAGGCCACGAACGCGAGCAATACCGTGAGCAGAAACACATCATCAGCTCCCATGCTACTGAATTGAGTAGCAATCATTTCAATGAGTCCGCTCGATTTGAAGCCATTCGCCAAACTCAGTCCGCCGCCAAACAACAAGAGTATTCCCCAGGGCAACCGGGTGGTATCCTCCCATTCCAATAGCGGGGTAGCCGACTCATTCCTGGACGGCAATACAAACAGCAAGATGGCGGTGAACATAGCGATTCCACTATCGGTGAGTTGAAGGGGAGCAGGGAGTAGCTGTTCAATGGGCGAACGGAAAATCCAGAGTATGGCCGTCATCACAAAAACGATAAGCACCGCTCGCTGTTCGGAAGTTGGAGACCCCAGTTTTTCCCATTCCTGCTGAATCAATTCACTTGCCCGGGGGAAGCTCCCAAGGCGGTTGGGGTAAATGACCTTGACGAGAACAAAATACACCACAAACAGCATCACCACGGAAAACGGCAAGGCGAGGAACATCCAGTCGGCAAACTGAATCTCGATACCATGCATTTCCCCAAGCGCACCAGCCATAGCTGCATTGGGCGGCGTACCCACCAACGTGGCAATCCCCCCTACATTTGCCGCATAGGCAATACCCAGCATCATCACGAGGGCGAAGCGCTTTTGCTGTTTGCCCATTGCTTCACCTTGCGGCACCAGCAATCCGATCACCGACGCAGCAATGGGCAGCATCATCACTGTAGTTGCCGTGTTACTGATCCACATACTGAGCAGCCATGAACTCAGCATAAAGCCCAGAATAATCCGATTGGCACTGCTTCCCGTGAGGCGAACCACGCTGAGTGCAATGCGCCTGTGCACATTCCATTTCTCCATGGCCAGGGCCAATATAAACCCACCCATAAACAGGAATATGAACTTGCTGCCATAAGGTTTGCAGGCGTCGTCAATGTTCATAACACCCGAAAGAGGGAACAACAAAATGGGCAGCAGCGATGTTGCTCCCAAAGGAATAGCTTCAGAAACCCACCATACCAACATCCAAATCGCCACACGGATCACGGCCCACGCTTCTTGAGAAAAGGCATCGGGCGATGCCAACATTAACAGGACATACAGTCCCGGACCGAGCAGCAGTCCGAGACGGCGCGTGTTTAATTTGGATGTGTTGGTGACTTCTTCCATTTCGAACTGCAAAATGAGAAGTCCGCCGCATTAATGCAAGGAGTGCGAGCGATCATTACCTTTGCATCCGCAAATTGATTTCATGGCAAGAACGAGTCGCCTGTTCCGCAAAGGAGAACTGATCGAAGTTGACATTCGCGACATCGCGTTTGGAGGAAAAGGAATTGGAAAAATCCCTACGGATCAGGGAGATTTTACGGTGTTCGTGTTGAATACCATACCCGGACAGCGCGTGAGGGCGCGGGTAGTGAAGTGTAAGAACAAATATGCTGAATGCAAACTGGATGAGGTGCTCCATCCCTCACAGGAGGAAGTTTCCATCCCCTATCAGCGTATTCCCGGTGCTCCCTATGCCTCCCTGCCTATTGAAGTACAGCACAACATGAAAGAGCGTACGACGCTTGAATTGTATCGACGCATTGGAGGTGTAGAAGATGTTGACTCCGTGTATAAAGGACTGCTCCCCTCACCCGAAAACTGGCACTACCGAAACAAAATGGAGTATGCATTTTCCGTAATTCGCTACGATTTGGACGAGGAAGAGATGCACGACGACTTTGGGTTGGGATTTAAACACCGGGGGACCTGGTGGGCGGTTGAAAACCTGGATCGAGATAGTGGTTTGTTTGATCCCCATGTTGAAAATCACCTAAAAGATATCCGTCAATGGTGCGAAAACACCGGCTTACCCAGTTGGCATCCGCCAAAAAGAGAAGGTTTTTTCAGGTATCTCGTAGCGCGAAAGAGTTATTACTCGGGAGAACTGCTATTCAATTTAGTTACTACTTCGAGTGACCTGGACCGGTTTGACCTGGGTGCATTTATCGACATGATGAAATCCCTATTTGGCGAATGCCTGGCGGGGATTATTCACACCATTAATGACGACAAGGGAGACCGCGTAGAACCTCGGGATGGCGACGCGACCCTGGTATATGGGAAGGATAAAATTGTAGAAATGATCAACGGACTCAAGTTTGAGATCAGCATGTACAGTTTTTTCCAGACGAACCCCAAGAGTGCCGAGCGACTTTACGATGCGGCCATTGCGTGCATTGGTGATAAAATAGGCAGCGACGATGTTGTTCTCGACTTATTTTGCGGCACGGGGACGATAAGTCAGTTGATTTCCAGAACCTATGATTGTCGGGTAGTGGGCGTAGATATTATAGCCAGCGCGATTAACGATGCCCGGGCCAATGCACAGCGGAATGGTATTGACGACATATCCTTCTATGCTGAAGACGCCGGTAAGTTTTTGTACAACCACCCGGAGTACCGCGGGAAGATTAAGGCATTGGTTCTCGATCCGCCTCGTGCGGGTATTGCACCGAAAACCCTGCGTAAAGTCATGGCCCTGGAAAGCAACCGCATTGTGTACATCAGTTGCAATCCGGCTACACAGGCGCGTGATACGGAAGTGTTGCGTGAAGGCGGTTACCGTTTAACCCACCTTCAGCTCTGCGACCAATTCCCACATACCTCGCATATTGAAGCCATTGCTGTTTACGACCGCATCCACGGGAATTCGGGCGCGGTTTAATGCCCCACACAACAACAAGCGACACGAATGATAGACAAAGCATTTTGGAAAAAACGGTATCAGGAAGGTACAACGGGATGGGATGTAGGGCAGGTTTCCACACCGTTGAAGGAGTATTTCGACCAACTGACCAGCAAGAAATTGCGCATTTTGATTCCCGGAGCGGGAAATGCGCATGAAGCGGAATACCTGTATGAAAATGGCTTTGTGAATGTTACCGTTCTCGATGTAGCTGAAGAGCCATTGGAGAATATGAGAAAGCGCATGCCTCACTTCCCCGAGGGGCAATTGTTGTGCACCGACTTCTTCCACCATGACGGCAGCTACGACCTTATTATTGAGCAAACCTTCTTTTGTGCCCTGTCGCCCGAACTCCGTCCGGAATATGCCCGGAAGATGGCACAATTGCTGGTTCCACACGGAAAGATAAAGGGCCTCTTATTTGACTTCCCCCTCACCTCCGAGGGGCCTCCATTTGGCGGATGCCGGGAAGAGTACTACACCTACTTCTTACCGCACTTTGAGAACGTTGAATTCCAGTCTGCCCACAACTCGATCACTCCCAGAATGGGACGGGAATTGTGGTTTACCGCTGAAAAACCGAAAGGGTAAATAGGAAAAATCCTACACGATTATCTAAACTCTACAAAGTCTGTGGGAGTATACACATGTAGATATTCTCTCGATAGTCAGTACGTGCGATACCGGTTGGAAACTTGCAACCTCAACTCCAAATCCGGTGCACATGAACAAATTAGTTACCCTCCTCCTATTCTCGCTTTGGATTGGTGTGGCACAAGGCCAAACACGGATCCATTCCAACAAAACAAAGCATATTGACTATGCTATGGACAATACCAATTGCGATGCCGTTGGTTTTGGTCCGATGGAAGAGGTGCATCCCGAGCTGGGGGAATCCTATAGGTACACGTTGATTAACACCGGCGAAACTATCGCCTTCTCTGCCATACAGGGCGAACGGGGAGCCGCTGCCGCCACGTACCTTTGGAGTATAGAGCGCACTACGGGAAAAAACTTACCCGATGAATTTTCGCTACAGGGAACGAGTTTCAGTCATACTTTCCATAAGGTCTCCGACGATAAATCTGAATTATACGAAGCGTACATGATCCGCCTGTACGAGTGGGACACCATGCACAAAACTGTGCTGGCCGACAGTATAATGGTTCATGTACTTCCTGAACCTAAGGGAGTGAAGGAGGCTTTTCGCCAATCATTTGACGAGCCCAATTCCACTTCCGGTTCCCGGCCAGACGATTCGGGGCACCTCAAAGCCACGAGTTACCCCACCTTCTCCGGAAATGGCAACGTACGCTCTGACCTGGCTGATGTTCGGGAAAAGGTAAAAGCTTCCTGCATTTACCCCACGTACTTCACTGATGTATCGTTGGAAGGCGAAGCGGGTCGACCGGCTTCGGGTTCGGGCTGTCTGCATAACATGCTACCTTCGACGCAAAACATCACCACACTTAATTCCAACATCGATGTCAGTCGTTGTCCCGGATACCGTGAGACGAGCTATGACTTTTGTGCCGATCCATGCGGATTGAATGCCTTTACAACCACTTACCCCAATTATCCAGCACCGAAATACAGCATTTCGGCACGAAACGAACTTAATGTTTATTCCAACCAGACCGAAGGCAGCACGATGTTTTACGGGGTGAGTATACGGGTGCCCTCAGACTTCAACGACGAAGGTATGATTGGGGATAATGGAGAAATGGGAATTGACCGATGGCACATTATCGCCTCTTTTCACCAATCCACCTGGCCTATTCCTTCTCGGGATCTGCAAGGCAATTGCAATGCAACATTGCAGGTACTGTATCTCGGTGATGGAAAAATCGCCTTCCAATATGGATTGCTCGGTTACAATCGCTCGGCATTTGGTCCTTATGAAATTACGCCTGGAGAGTGGTTTGAACTGATCTTCGAAGTACAATGGGAGCAACTGACAAGCACGCCTTCCGGCGATGGTAGTGGAGGTAAACTGACGATTTATCTGAATACGGGTTCGGGTTTTAACCGACTCTGTTTGACTCCGGCAACTAATTATTACCGCGACCATATCACATTCGCTGAACAAACCAATTTGGTTCAACCGTTCACGGCGTCGGAAGATGGAACGGCGATATACGGTCCGAATATCGAGAACATCAATCCGCCTTACTTTTCCATGAATCAAATGAGGGGAGACCGGACCGGGACGAAGGGATTTCCGTTTGAGTCGCACGTGTACTATGACGAACTGGTTATGAGCGAGGACTTGATGGATTTGATTCCTGCGACTTCTACAGTGGGGGGAATTGGGATTGAATGTTGGGAGGACGGAGGTGATAGTGAAGAGGAAGAGGAAGAGGAAGAGGAAGAGGAAGAGGAAGAGGAAGA
>JAGQVX010000068.1 GCA_020437755.1 Flavobacteriales bacterium | reverse complement strand
AAAGATGTATACAACCCGGCGATTCCATTGTAACGACCGGTTTCTCAACCTTTTTTCCTGAAGGTGTTCTTGTTGGCCGAGTTGCGGAAGTTATCAATGACCCCGGACACGATTTTATTGAACTTATCGTTGACCTGGCCATCGACTTTGAAAGGCTGGATTACGTTGATGTGGTCGAAAACCTGATGCGGCAGGAACAAAAGGATCTTGAAACTTTAATGAGCGAAGAAGAATGATTCGTATTGTGATATCCAATATCATCCGCTTCACGTTTCTCATCCTGATTCAGGCTTTGATCGTTAATCGCATTAACATCCTCGATGGGTTGGTACTCCCGTTTGTATACATCTTTGCCATTCTGATGCTCCCCATCCAAACTCCCCGGCTGGCAACCTTATTCATTGCATTTCTCACCGGACTGACCATGGATATGTTTACAAGCACCCCTGGAATGCACGCCAGCTCATGCTTGGTCATTGGTTATGTACAGCCCTTCATTCTCAGGTTCTTAAGTCCGCGTGAAGGATATGAATATGGTCAGCAACCTACCATACAAAGCATGGGATTTCGTTGGTACCTGATCTATGCCTCGATCTTAGTGTTTGTGCATCATTTTGTGTTGTTCAACATCGAGTATTTCAGGCTTTCGGGAATTCTGTACAACCTTTCAACTATTATCCTCAGCGGAATAGGCACATTGATTCTGATGATTATTGGTCAATACCTCATCTTCAAACCAAAGCAGCACGTGTAATGGATTTTGGGAACCGGAAATACATTCTGATTTTCATGATCGTATCGGTGCTGGTCATCTTTGTGATCCGTCTGTTTTATATGCAGGCCAGAGATGAAAGCTGGAAAGATCGCGCGATTCGCATTACTGAGAAAGCAGTAGTGCTCAAGCCTCCACGTGGTCTCGTGTACGACCGAAATGGAGAACTGCTCATAGCCAATCAGGCTGTTTATGACCTTATGGTTATTCCGAGTGACATTGAATCTCTGGACACTGTAAGCTTCTGCAATTTGGTGAGTATCACACCTGAAGATTTTATTCAGCGAATGGCGGCCATTCGCAAAGCCGGAGGTAGTTGGAAAGCACATGAATTCATGGGGCAAATTAAGCCGAGTGACTACGCCCGCATTTCGGAACACCTGCATGAATTCTCAGGATTCTTTGGCCAGCCTTCAACGATGCGAAGATACCCTGAAGGCGTCGCTCCACTTTTTTGCGGCATGGTTGGAAAGGTCTCTCAAAAAGATCTCGATTCAGATGAATACTATGATCCACGTGATTACATTGGATTGGGCGGAATAGAACTGGCTTACGAAAGTGAATTAAGAGGAACAAAGGGGATCCGATACTTTTTCCGCGACCATAAAGGAGTGACCATGGAAGTCGCCGAGGGTCGTCTCGACAGCTCGGCCATAGCAGGAGAAGACCTATACAGTACGCTCGATATTGATCTGCAGGAATACGGGGAACTGCTGATGCAAAACAAGAAGGGATGCATCATTGCGCTGGAACCCGCGACCGGAGAAATACTGGCTTTTGTATCGGCTCCGGGATATGACCCCAATTTGCTTGTTGGCCGCGAGCGAGGAGCAAACTATCAGAAACTGGTGCAAGACTCTTTGAAACCTTTGTACAACAGAGGGGTTCAGGGATTGTATAGGCCGGGCTCCATCTGGAAGATGGTTCAATCACTAGTAGCGCTTCAGAATGGTTTTGTGCAACCCTCTACGCGCATCGCCTGCAACAGATCCATCATTGGATGCCATGGTCCGCATAGCTATGACGATCTCACCGGAGCTATTCAACACAGTTGCAATCCATACTTCAGGGAAGTCATGAAACGTATGGTAGAACAGCGCAAACTTTCCAATCGATTTGAAGATGCAGCCCAGGGACTGGATAGTTGGCGAAACAATATTATGGCTTTTGGATTTGGAAGTGATTTAGGCACAGACATCCCCGGCACGAAAACCGGCCAGGTTCCGGGCAAGACCTACTATGACAAAATCTACGGAGAGAGCCGCTGGGCATACAGTACGATTTATTCAATTGCTATTGGAGAAGGAGAACTACTAATCACCCCACTCCAAATGGCCAATCTGGCAGCAATTATTGCGAACCGGGGCTGGTACATCCCACCACACATGGTGCGAAAAATTGGCAACTCCGGCAGCAAATTACCGGAGTACCTCGAAAAAAGGGAAACGGGTGTTGATGCTGAACATTTTCAGGTAGTCATTGATGCCATGCAACGTGTGGTGGAAGTAGACGGGGGAACGGCCCGTAGAGCTCGGATTCCAGGAATAGAAGTGTGCGGAAAAACAGGAACTGTACAAAATGGCGATCTGCCTGACCACTCCGTTTTCATTGCCTTTGCACCCAAGAATGACCCCAAGATTGCTGTTGCAGTTTATGTGGAATATGCGGGTAGCGGCGGTTCCTGGGCAGCTCCAATCAATAGTCTGATGATCGAAAAATACCTCAACGACAGCATCAGTGATCCGAAGAAAGAGGAACGAATACTCACAGCAAGTTTTCTGGAACATTGATTCGGGCTACTGAAATACGACGCAACCTGGATTGGATATCGATTATCCTATTTGGCCTCTTGGTTTTTACCGGTTGGGCTATGATTTATTCAGCCGGATTCAATGCTGAACATGCCTCCATATTCAACATCGGTCAGGAATATGGCAAACAATTTATGTTTATCGGTATCTGTGCCGTTCTCTCCGTACTTGTGTTGAATGTTGAAGGGAATTTTTATATCCAGTCGGCATGGGGCATTTATGCCGTCACGCTATTCATGTTGATTCTCGTGTTGGTGATCGGAACAGAAATCAACGGTGCAAAAGCCTGGATAAAAATGGGCAATTTCAGTTTGCAACCCTCGGAGTTTTCAAAGATGGGAACAAGCCTGGCACTTGCCCGCTTCATTGCTCTTTCCAAAGTGGAATTCAGGCGTTTTGAGACCCGACTTAAAGCTTTAGCTATTGTAGGTGCACCTGCGGCACTAATTGTACTCCAACCCGACCCGGGAACTTTGCTTGTTTTCGTTGCTTTTATTCTGGCCATGTATCGTGAAGGTCTTTCGGGCAATATTCTCATTTTCGGACTGGGTTCGGTGGTGCTTGGAGTCATCAGTGTGTTGCTGGCTTTCTCAACCTTTGACTATCCTTTCCTTGGAGAGAACTCAGGAATATACATTCTTTATGTCATCATCGCGTTAATCGTCATTTTACTGTTTGCCTTTATTCGCGTGTTTGTATTGCCGCGATACCGCAAACGTACAATTGTTCAAGCCCTGGTTTGGAGCGTACTGGCCATTGGCTTTGTGGCTTCAGTGGATTTTGTGATGCAGAGCGATAAAGTTCTGAAACCTCATCATAAAGACCGTATCCAAATCATGCTCGGGCTGATTGAAGACCCTCAAGGCAAGGGTTACAATATGGATAAGAGTAAGATGGCTATCGGTAGTGGTGGCTTTTCGGGCAAGGGTTATTTGGAAGGCCCATTAACGAAATACAACTATGTACCTGAGCAAAGTACAGACTTTATATTCACCGTAATTGGAGAGGAATGGGGGTTCCTGGGCTGCGTTACGGTGCTTTTATTATTCTTTGGCCTGATCCTTCGCATCATCTTTATCGCCGAAAGGCAGAGAAGTAGATTTACAAGGATATACGCCTACTGCGTGGCTTCTATTCTTTTCATGCACTTGACAATCAATGTAGGTATGGTCATGGGTCTGGCTCCAGTCATCGGAATCCCGCTACCATTCTTCAGTTACGGAGGCTCGTCTCTTATGGGATTTACCCTTTTGATCTTCATATTACTCCGACTTGATGCCGAACGAATGAGCGTTTTTCGGTAGTGCGTTGTGGTTTTTTGAAAAATTCTTCTTACCTTCGTCAGACTATGCAGAAATTTTTTGTGAATACATGTTGTTGTTGTTGTACCCTCCTAACGGTTCGGTAGCGGAACGCATATTCACAATTTAGAATATTACAACCCCTTCCGATCACGAATCGGAGGGGGTTTTTTGTTTTGGTTTATTAATACTGTTAAAATGTTTATCACTCATTGCCCCATCTGTTGTTGCTGTTGTTGCCGCGAGGTTCGGGGAAAGGCTATGCATTGATGACACTGTTTCAGGAGATTCCAAAGGGCCTTATTCCACGATCGAATAAGGCCCTTTGTTTTTCCCCTTCACTACGAATCACTTTAACCAACATACTTAAGCAATGACCTTACCTTTAGAAACACCCAAGCAAAGCCCGGCGATGAATAAAATCGCCGAACTGGAACATTACGTAGGGAACACACCGCTGATTGAAATCCGTAGTCTCAATCCCAATAAAAATGTTCGGGTACTGGCAAAACTTGAATGGCACCAATTTGGCGGCTCAGTTAAAGCACGTGCCGCCTACAATATTATTCGCACTGCCTTGGAGAATGGTGATCTCTACGAAGGAAAATCACTCCTTGATGCCACCAGCGGCAATACCGGCATCGCCTATGCCATTTTCTGTGCGGTGGCTGGAATCGACCTTACGCTTTGTGTTCCCGAAAACTGTTCAGAGGAACGCAAGCAAATTCTCAAAGCACTAGGCGCCAATGTGGTATACACCAGTCCTTTTGAGACCACCGATGGCGCACAGCGCGTTGCACGTGAAATGGTAGCAAGCGACCCATCAGCATATTTCTATGCCGATCAGTATGCTAACGATGCCAATTGGCTGGCACATTACCATGGAACTGCCGTGGAATTGTGGAATCAAACACGCGAACAAATAACACATTTCGTTTCCGGACTCGGCACTACCGGTACATTCACGGGCACGGGAACACGCTTGCTCGAGTTTAATCCAAATATCGAGCTTATCGGACTGCAGCCAGATTCTGCGTTGCATGGTATGGAAGGATGGAAACATCTGGAAACAGCTCACATTCCCGGGATCTACAATGACAAACTGGCTCACAGGTTTCTGGAGGTAGATACCATGGAAGCCTATGACATGATTCAGCAAGTAGCCCGCCACGAAGGACTGTTGATTAGTCCATCAAGCGCCGCCAACCTTGTTGGTGCGTTAAAAGTTGCGGAGAATCTCGATACCGGAACAGTGGTTACCGTATTTCCTGATGATGCCTCCAAATATGGCGCGCTCACCTCACAGTTGTTCAACCTCTGATCAATACGCCATGAAGATCTCAAACAACGCATACCAGCTGATGACTTCCGACGCCCTGGAACGATTCCCCAACGAATGCTGCGGCTTCTTTTTTGGTGAAGATGGCGACAACCGCACCGTAACTCACGTCATGAAAGTCAACAATAGTAAAGAAGGTGACCAACGACGAAGATTTGCCATTTCACCGGTGGACTATATGAAGGCCGAAGCTTTTGCCGATGAGCAACACGTTCAACTGCTGGGAATTTATCATTCCCATCCCTTGCACCCGGCATGGCCATCTGTCCATGATCGCGAACAGGCAATGCCCTGGTTCTCGTATATAATCATTGGAGTCCAACCCGATCAAATTACTCGGGTAAACTCATTTCAGCTCAATGACGACCGCCTCTTCACCCTTGAAACAATTGAATAATCACTCACTTAACCGATAAAATCATGTCAAAATTAATTATCCCAACACCCTTGCGTAAATTCACCAACAATGAAGGTTCTTTTAACAGCAGTGGAAGTACTGTTCGTGAAGTTATTCATGAGCTGGTATCCACTCATGACGGATTGAAGAAACACCTTCTGGACGACAATGGGAACATTCGCTCTTTCGTGCGGGTGTACGTTGGTGAAGACGATATCAAATCGCTGAACAATGATTTGACCCCTGTTGCTCAAAATGACATAGTATCCATCATCCCTGCCATTGCAGGTGGCATAGCATAAAGCAAATGGGAACAACATTCAGCAAAGAAGAACTCGAACGGTACAGCCGGCATCTGATTATTCCGGAGTTCAATATAGAAGGACAACGTAGATTAAAAGAATCACGCGTTTTGGTCGTGGGGAGCGGAGGACTGGGTAGTCCACTGCTACTTTATCTGACGGCTGCCGGTGTAGGCACTATAGGCATTGTAGACTTTGATGTTGTGGATGAAAGCAATCTGCAACGTCAGGTATTGTTTGGCAAAGAGGATGTGGGCATTCCAAAGGTGGATGCCGCCCGGAAGCGACTGCAATCACTCAATCCGCATGTCAATTTTATTACCTACAACACCCAGCTTACGAGTGCCAATGCCTTGGAGATCATTAAAGATTATGACATTGTTGCCGATGGTACCGATAACTTCCCGACGCGCTATTTGGTGAATGATGCGTGTGTCTTGCTCGACAAGGTCAATGTATACGCGTCGATTTATCGATTTGAAGGTCAGGTATCGGTATTCAATTACCATTTGCCGAATGGCGAAAAAGGGCCAAACTACCGAGATTTATTCCCTGAACCACCACCTCCCGGATTGGTGCCATCGTGTGCAGAAGGCGGAGTCATTGGCGTATTGCCCGGCATCATGGGATCTTTACAAGCCAACGAAGTCATAAAGGTGATCACCGGTGTGGGCGATCCGCTGTCGGGAAGACTATTTGTAATGGATGCAGCTTCTTTTGAGACGCGCACGCTTAAGCTGGGAAAAGACAAAACCAATCCCCTTAATGGCGAGAACCCAACCCAAAAGGAGCTCATTGACTACGAACAATTTTGTGGACTGAAGACAACCCAACGTGAGGAAGCTCAGGATGTGAAGGAAGTAGTGTCTGCCCAACTACGCTCATTGAAAGACAGCGGAAGCGACTATCAACTCATCGACGTACGGGAGCCCTACGAATATGAAATTGCCAACCTGAAAGGTGAATTAATGCCCCTCAACGCAATTGAAGATTTCGTGGGACGCATTGCTCGCGACAAACAGGTCATCGTCCACTGTCGCAGTGGAGTGAGGAGCGCGCGAGCTATACGGCTGTTGGAAGAAAAATATGGCTTCGACAATTTGTATAACCTCAAAGGCGGCATCCTCGACTATGCCGAAAACATCGATCACTCATTGGCTAAATACTGAACAACTCAAAGACACTAACCGATTGGTTAAGTGAGGTAGGAAATGGTATTACCTTTTCCTAAAAACCAAAAGTCCCTCGTCAAATGGCGGGGGACTTTATTTTATAGGTTGAGGAGTATCTCCATCGGGTCTTTCGATCCGAAAATCAATTTCTCCGGTTGTTCCAGCATTTCCTTCACTTTGTACAGGAAACTTACTGATTCCTTCCCATCAATAATGCGATGGTCGTACGACAGTGCAACGTACATTACCGGACGAATGACCACTTGTCCGTTTTCAGCAACCGGACGATCAACAATGTTGTGCATTCCCAAAATGGCGCTCTGAGGAGGGTTGATGATGGGGGTAGACAACATACTTCCAAATACACCACCATTGGTAATGGTGAATGTACCTCCGGTCATTTCTTCAATGGTGATTTTACCATCTCGTGCCTTAATCGCAAGACGCTTGATCTCTGCCTCGATTTCAGCAAGGCTCATGGTTTCAGCATTGCGCAATACCGGAACCATTAGACCTTTTGGACTTGAAACGGCAATACCGATGTCAGCATAGTCATGGTAAACCATTTCATCGCCATCAATGCTGGCATTTACGGCTGGATATAAATTCAAAGCTTCGGTAACGGCTTTTGTAAAGAAGGACATGAATCCCAATCCAACGCCATGTGTTTCTTTGAACTGCTCTTTATACTTGGCACGAACGTCCATGATGGGTTGCATATTAACCTCATTGAACGTCGTGAGCATTGCTGTCTCATTCTTCACACTCACCAATCGCTGTGCAATTTTGCGACGTAGTGAAGACATTTTCTTACGGTCTTCATTGCGGGTTCCGCCCCAACCTTGAATTGCCGAGGCGTCTATTCCTCCGCTCAATGCTTGTAGAACGTCTTTCTTAGTAATGCGTCCATGCGCACCGGATCCATTTACCGATGCCGACGACAGGCCATGCTCAGCCATGATCTTGCGTGCCACAGGTGACGCGTCTTTGTTGGATGAAGCCGGGGCAGCTTCCTGTTTGGCGGATGCCTGCTCTTTTACCACCTCTTGCTGCTTCTCCTCAACGGGCTTTTTAGCTTCTACCACAGGGGCTCCTTCAGGGCGCTTAGCAGCGGTATCGATAAGGCACACGACGTCACCAACGGCAACCACATCTCCCTCGCCCGCCTTGAGAGTAATGACGCCGGCAGCCTCAGCCGGCAATTCCAGCGTAGCTTTATCCGAGTCAACCTCAGCGATGGTTTGATCTTTCTCTACCCAATCCCCATCGGATACCAGCCATGTGGCAATTTCCACTTCTGAAATCGACTCTCCCGGACTGGGGACTTTCATCTCTAAAACAGACATTTCTTAAGATTTTACTAATTCGGTGGCGTATGCAAAAAGTTTGTCCAGAATCACCTGCTGGCGATGCTCGTGAATTCGGGGCGAACCTGCCGCCGGGCTTCCCGACGCCGGACGAGTGATCTGGTTAATATTGGTTGAGCGCATCTGCTGCAGAATATATGACCAGGCCCCCATATTCTCAGGTTCTTCCTGTATCCACAACAATTGGACATCTGCATCATACCCTGCCAACACTTCCTGAAGCTGATGTTCAGGGAAAGGATACAGTTGCTCCATGCGTATCACAGCTATGTTTTTACCTCTGCTAAGACGTTCCTTCTCTTCCAGGATATCGTAGTACAGTTTTCCGGTGCAAATGGCAACGGTATCCACTTCAGACTTCACAACCGAAGCATCGTCAATGACTTCAATAAACCGTCCGTGAGCAAGGTCTTCCATTTTCGAAACGGCCTTTGGGTAACGAAGCAATTTCTTTGGAGTGAAAACAATCGCCGGCTTGCGGAAATCCCATTTCACCTGTCGGCGCAATAAATGGAAAAAGTTGGCCGGCGTAGTGCAATTGCACACAACCATGTTGTATTCAGCACATAACTGGAGATAACGCTCCATACGGCCGCTGGAATGTTCTGACCCCATTCCTTCGTACCCGTGAGGCAGCAGCATGACCAATCCGTTCATGGTACGCCATTTATCCTCGGCCGCACTCAGAAACTGATCAATTATGATCTGCGCGCCGTTATTGAAATCGCCAAACTGGGCTTCCCAAACGGTGAGTCCGGTTGGATTTCCGTAGGCGTACCCATAGTCAAATCCAAGCACTCCATATTCAGACAGCAACGAGTTATAGATGGTAAACTCACCTTGCTTCTTGCTCAAATTATTGAGTGGAATGACCTCTTCCTCCGTGTCTTCAACTTTCACAACCGCATGACGGTGTGAAAACGTTCCGCGTTCCACATCCTGACCCGAAATGCGCACAGGAGCGCCATCGGCAAGGATCGTAGCGTAAGCCAGCATTTCACCCATTCCCCAATCCAGCTCGTTGCGCTCAATCATATCGATGCGATCCTGCATCAGCTTGGCAATTTTGCGGAAGTACTTCTTGTCTTCAGGCAAAGTCGCCATCTGCTTTCCAAGCTGCTGAAGAGCTTTGAGGTCATAACCGGTATCCGGAGACTTATCGAAATCTTCAGGTTTCGCATAGCGTACCCCCGTCCAGGTATCTTCAAGGAAGTGCTTCACATAGGCTTTCGACTCACTTTTAGACTCATCATACCTACTTTCAAGATCCATTTCAAGGTCCTTTCGCGCCTGTTCTGCATCCGCTTCAGTAAGGATTCCCTCTTTCAACAGTTGCTTCACATATATTTCCCTTGCCGTGTCATGACTGGCAATGGCTTGATACAGCTTTGGCTGAGTAAATTTCGGCTCATCACCTTCGTTGTGACCGTATTTGCGGAATCCAAGCAAGTCAACAAACACGTCCATGTTGTACTGTTGACGGTACTCCACGGCAATATTCATAACTTCAACAACAGCTTCTACATCGTCGGCATTCACATGGAACACGGGACAAAGCGTTGTCTTGCCCACATCCGTACAGTACGTTGAAGAGCGCCCGTCCAGGTAATTGGTTGTGAAACCCACCTGGTTGTTCACTACAATATGGATAGTTCCCCCGGTGCGGTAACCGTCAAGCTGGGCCATTTGCACCACCTCATACATGATTCCCTGTCCGGCAATGGCCGCATCTCCGTGCACAAGCACCGGAACAATGCTCTTTTCATCCTTCAGGTACTGGTCAATTTTAGCGCGGGTAAGTCCCTCAACTACCGGATTTACTGCTTCCAGGTGAGAAGGGTTTGGACATAAAGTCAAATGGACTTTCTCCCCCTTTTTCGATTCTACGTCGGTGCTATAACCGAGGTGATACTTCACATCACCATCAAAAATCCCGTCGTCATCGTATTCCTTGCCTTCAAACTCACTGAAAATGTGAGCGTAAGGCTTATCAAACAAATGCGCAAGCGTGTTCAGTCGACCGCGGTGAGCCATCCCCATCACAATCTCCTTTACTCCCAGCGATGCTCCTTTCTGCACGATCGTATCCAATGCCGGAATCAGCGCTTCACCTCCTTCAACTGAGAATCGCTTTTGCCCTACAAATTTCCTTTGCAAGAACTGCTCAAATACTGTTGCCTGATTGAGCTTCTTGAAAATCCTGAGTTTTTCCTCCTTGCTAAACTGCGTGCGGTTTTTGAGTTCGATTCGATCACGAATCCATTGCTGACGCTCCGGGTGACGAATGTACATGTACTCAATACCAATTGACTGACAATACGTTTCTTCAAGGTGATGGACAATGTCCTCAAGCGTAGCCGGCCCAAGTCCGATTTCTTTACCCGCTTCGAATACGGTTTTCAGATCGGATTCATTAAGCCCAAAATGCTCAATATCCAGGGTCGGACTGTATTTCCGCCGCTCTCTTACCGGATTGGTTTTCGTAAAGAGATGACCTCTGGAGCGATATCCATTGATCAGATTGATGACTTTGAACTCGCGGGGGAACTCCCCATGAAATTCGGAATCACCCTCAAAATCGGCACGTTGAAACTCAAACCCCTCAAAAAAACGCTGCCAACTGGTGTCGACAGATTCCGGATTTGCTTTGTACTGCTGGTAGAGCGCCTCTATGGCATCTCCGTGAGCATTCCCAAGAAAGGAAAGTTGATCAGACACAGCTTTGTTTGTACGGTTACTATCTATTTCGATGCAAAATTAGTCATTCTACGTATCAATCGCCTTATTGTTGTCGGATTGTTTCGCGTGGTTTCCGCCTCCCGTTCCGTAGTGCATACGGATGGCAATTTTCTGCAATTCACGCTGCAGGAACAAATCGGCAATTCCACTCACAGCATCTTCACCCTGTCGGCCTTCCAGCACGTCGGCCAGGCGACTTTCAGGGATATCAATTCGGTATATAAGCTGCATCAGTCGGGATCTGTCAAGGCGTATCAAGGGTTCAATTACACGGCATAAAGCCAAATGCTCAGCCCGCCATGTAGCATCAGCTTCCTCTCCCCATTCGATATCCAACCTGAAGATATCCAAATCCTTTTCCACCTGCGCTCGCAACATAGCCCTCCACTCCCCGTTGGGCTGCAATGCGTGAGAATGGTCAGGTTGGGTTAAATCCATTAATAACTGCGTGAAGTAACAAAACGGGCCAGTCCACTGAGCTCTTCCCAAGCCTCACCACGCACTTTCAAACCGGAAAGCAATTCCATAGACCTATCGAGGTATTGCTCTGTAAGCCGCTGACAATCTTCTTTGGCTCCCGTTTGTTCCATAATGGTACGAACGGCCTGCACCTTTTCTTGTCCGCGAAGTACGCTGCCCGGCATATTGAGCATGATAGCCCGCTGTTGGTCAGAAGCTCGACTCACGGCACAAAGGTGTAGATAGGTTTTTTTGTCGGCCAAAATATCACCGCCACTTTGTTTACCGGTTTGTTCAGAATCCCCAAACGTATCCAGATAGTCATCACGTAACTGAAAAGCCAAACCCAGATTGATGCCGAAATCGTACAATGCATCGGAAACCTCACCAGACGCACCCGAGCATTTTGCTCCCAGACTCAAAGACGCTCCAATCAACACGGAAGTCTTCAACCGGATCATTTCAATATATTCCTCTACCGTGACATCCTCGCGGTTTTCAAAATCCATATCCAATTGCTGACCTTCACAAACTTCAAGGGCCGTTTGGTTAAAAAGAGCCAGCATCTCAACTGTTTGGGTATGACCCGACTTGATAAGCAGATCGTAGGCGCACACAAGCATCGCATCTCCGCTGAGAATCGCTTGATTCTCATTCCACCGCGCGTGAACAGTAGGCTTTCCCCTTCGAAGCGGAGCCTCATCCATAATGTCATCATGCATTAAGGAGAAGTTGTGAAATAACTCAATGGCCACAGCAGCATCCACTGCCTCCTGAGGGTCACCTCCAGCCACCGAGGCACCAAGCAGACATAAATATGGCCGCATCCGCTTTCCGCCCAGGGAGAGCAGATAATCCATCGGCTCATACAAGGTTTCAGGCGACCTCAAATTACTGATATCCGCAAGTTGCCGGTCTACGCGTTTCCTCGCTTCAGATAGATTCATCATTTGCCTTGTGCTAATTGACGCAACAAATAGGTACCATACCCACTTTTCTCGAGAGGCGCTGCCAGCTTCTGAAGCTGTTGATCATTGATAAAATCCATGCGCCAGGCGACTTCTTCAATGGAACCAATTTTCAGTCCCTGTCGTTCCTCGATAACCTGCACGTATTGGCCGGCCTGCATCAACGATGAAAACGTCCCAGTATCGAGCCAGGCCGTTCCTCGATCCATTCGTGTTACCTGAAGCTGACCTCTGCGGAGGTACTCCATGTTAACATCGGTGATCTCGTATTCACCGCGCGCACTGGGCTTCAGCTGCTGCACAACATCCACCACCTGATTGTCGTAAAAATAGAGTCCGGGAACTGCATAATTTGACTTGGGATGAGCGGGCTTTTCCTCAATGCTCACCACCCGATGATTCTTGTCAAACTCCACCACTCCATAGCGCTCAGGATCAGCAACGTGATAGGCGTAAACCATACCTCCTTCAACGTCGGTATTCTCGCGCAGGATATGGCCAAATCCTTTTCCGTAAAAGATATTATCTCCCAGAATCAAAGCGACCTTATCATTCCCTATAAACTCCTTTCCAATCACAAAAGCCTGGGCCAAACCGTTGGGTTCAGGCTGAACGGCATATTGGAAACTGCATCCCAACTGCGAACCATCTCCCAAAAGTTTTTCAAAATGGGGTAAATCGTGCGGTGTGCTTATGATCAGTATCTCTCGAATCCCAGCCAGCATCAACGTGGAAAGGGGGTAGTAGATCATGGGCTTGTCGTAAACCGGCATGAGTTGCTTACTAACGGCTAACGTGAGGGGATGAAGCCGGGTGCCTGAACCTCCGGCGAGAATAATTCCTTTCATGTGGGAAAATTACTGAATAAACACACTAACCGCCCGGTTGTTCATCTTCGTCACGGTTGTAGAATCCTTTTCGCACCTCAAGTTCCTCCAATTCAATATCTTCTTCCTCATCAATAATTTCAAGAAAGGGCTCGGAAAAGGCGCGGGTAGTAAGAGCGCGCTCCAAACTGAGAAGCAACGATGGCAGAAGTACAAGGTTGGTAAACATGGCGACAAGCAAAGTCACTGAAACTAAAATTCCCAGTGCCTTGGTTCCATCAAACTCGGAGGCGGCAAATATTCCAAACCCAAAGAAAAGTACAATGGAGGTGTACATCATACTGACACCCGTTTCTTTAACGGCCAGCACCACTGATTGCTTGATATTCCAACCCAAGACTCTCAACTCCTGACGATATTTTGCCAGGAAGTGAATGGTATCATCGACGGAGATTCCAAACGCAACCGAAAACACCAAAATGGTTGACGGTTTCAGCGGAATTCCAAAGAATCCCATAATCCCGGCTGTGAAAAGCAAAGGCAACATATTGGGCACCAGGCTGATCAACACCATCCTCAGCGAGCGGAACAGCAGTGCCATTATTGATGCAATAACCGCAATGGCGATCATCAATGAAACCAACAGGTTTTTCACCATATACTTGGTTCCTTCAAGAAATACCACGCTGTGACCGGTAATGGTTACTTCGTATTTATCCGCAGGAAAAATGGCATCGATTTTCGGACGCAGATCGGCCATGAGCAGGTCCATTTCATCGGTTCCCAGATTTGCCATGTAGGCCGAAACCCGGGTTCGCTGGCGGGTGCTATCCAAAAACATGGTCTCAATACCCTGAGTATTGTAATTGTTGCTGAGATAGGGGCCAATGAGAGATTCTTCATTACTCTTGATGCGCGCATACCGCGAAGGATTCCCGTTGTAAAAGGCTTGTCGGGCAAATTTTGTAGCATCGACAATCGACAGCGAATTGGAGAATTCCGGGTAGGTGATGAGCAGCTCCTGCAGTTCTTCAATTTTCTTGAGATTCTTAGACTTGATAATCTGACCCTTACGCTTGCTGTCAATAATAACTTCAAAGGGCATTACGCCGGAAAAATTATCTTCAAACCATTCCAAATCTTTAATGATAATGTCTTCGGACGGAAGGTCACCTACCATGCTTCCGGTGGTTTTCATCTTGGTGATTCCGAACAAACTACCTACCAGCAAAGCAATTGCGATCGCATAAACAATCTTGCGCCGGTCCTCCACCAGTACAACAAGGGCATTCACCACTTTAAACAACCATTTTCGGTCGAGGTGGCGTACGTGCTTCCGTTTGGGTTCAGGCATGAAGCTGAAGACCGTGGGAACAGTGAGAATCGATATCACAAACATCGCAATGATGTTGATGGAGGCGATTACACCGAATTCCCTGAGTATGGAGCTATGGGTAAAAATAAACGTGGCAAAACCAAGTGCAGTAGTGGTGTTGGTCATGAAGGTGGCATTTCCCATCTTCTCAATAACCCTGCTCAAACTTTTGATTTTGTTGCCGTGTCTCTTGTACTCCGAGTGGTACTTATTCAACAGATAAATACAGTTGGGTACACCAATTACAATTACCAAAGGCGGAATCAATGCCATCAACATGGTTATGCGGTAATCGAATAGCGCCGTGATACCCAGCGACCACACTACTCCAATCCCCACAACGAACATGCACACCAGCATTACCCTGAAATTCCTGAAGAAAAGGAACAGGAGCAGCGCTGTGACGAGTGCAGCCAACATCACGAAGAACCCGAGTTCCTTCTTAACCTTCTTGGTCATTTCCGTTCGGATGACCGGCAGTCCCGATAAATGCGGCTGAATTCCGGTTTCTTCAGTGAACGTTTTGGTCATGGCTATCATGTCGTCCATGCAGTTCCCCCGTCGTTCTGAATTGAAGAGGTCGGCATTCACAAACACCATCATCAACGTTGCGTCGCTGGAGTCCTTGTAAAGTAAACCGTTATAAAAGGGCAGGTCATCAATTTGGCTGCGCAACTCATCCAATTCCGCCTGGGTCTCAGGGGCATGGTCCAGTATTCGCTCAAATTGAAAACGCTGTTCGGCAGTGTCTTTCACCATGCGATAGCAGTAGGCCATCGAAAAAACCGAATCCACCACATTGATTTGAATGGTGGTGGCTTCTCCATTAATCACGGTATCAATGGGTACAGAAACTGACTTAATCTCCTCTCCCAGCTTGTACCAGGAATTGAAATTGTCTACCTCGTACAACCGTGGATCATTCACTCCAACAACAAAAACGTTCCCGTCCTCTGAGAAATCCTCTATGAACTTCTCATAGGTCACGAATACGGAATCATCTTCCGGCAGAAGACCCACGAACTTGTAGATCATCTTTACCTGAGTGGCGTGGTACCCCATGAAGAGTGTAACCAATCCCAATCCGATGAGAATAGCAATTCGATTACGAAGAATAATACTGGCAAGACGAGTCCACATGCAGCTGGAGGAGTTCAAATTATAAGGGCAAAGAAACAAAAATCAAGCCTACCGACGGGTGATTTGGTAGGGTAAGTTCTCCAAACAACCTTACTTTTGCGCAGCAAACAACTCATCAAACAGCACCACACATTGAAGTCCAATACAGGAGTCTTGCTTGTCAACCTGGGTTCTCCCGACAAACCGCGTTTCAACGCGGTTTACAAATACCTGACTGAATTCCTCAACGATCCACGCGTCATCGACCTACCCTGGCACCTCAGGAAATTTCTCGTGAATGGAATCATCGTTCCCTTCCGATGTGCGGCAAGTACGAAGGCATATCAAAAGTTGTGGACAGACAAAGGATCTCCCTTGATTCACTGGAGTCGCATTCAACAGCAGAAGCTCCAGTACACACTGGACGACCGGGCACAAGTTTACCTTGCCATGCGTTATCAAAACCCATCATTGACCAATACGCTAGAACAAATACGAAAAGATGGAATAACTCATTTGCACATTATCCCACTATTCCCGCAATATGCTTCTGCCACATCGGGAAGCGTGATTGATGAATGCATGAGGATAATGCGCAAATGGTGGGTTGTTCCCGAACTTCATGTGGTGAGCGATTATTACGACCATCCCGACTACATACGTGCTATTGTCAATCGCACTTCAAATCTGGACCTGAACTCCTACGACCACATCCTTTTCAGCTATCATGGTCTACCCATGCGTCAGCTCGATAAAGTTTATAAACAAGGAGTGTGCGATGACCACGATTGCACTACCGAAATCAATGAAACCAACTCCAAATGCTACATGGCACAATGCTATGCCACGAGTCGTGCGTTAGCGCGAGAACTGCATATCAACCCCTCGAAATATACCGTTTGCTTTCAATCCCGGCTTGATAAAAAGTGGACCGAGCCATTTGCCGACAAAACAATTATCCGGTTGGCTCAGCAAGGAGCTCGCAACATCCTGGTATTCAGTCCGGCGTTTGTG
Organism: Flavobacteriales bacterium; assembly: GCA_020437755.1. GTDB lineage: Bacteria > Bacteroidota > Bacteroidia > Flavobacteriales_D > Sanyastnellaceae > JADFAK01. The sequence goes on along the minus strand of JAGQVX010000068.1, from coordinate 2,189 downwards.
GCCGACTGTCTGGAAACAACCATCGAAATTGGGGAGGAATACCTGGAACTTTTTAGGGAGCATGGGGGAGAAAGTCTTGACCTCGTTCCGGGTATCAATGACGAACAAGCGTTTATTGCATGTCTGGCCGATTTGACTGCATAAAAAAAGCCTCCCGGTTGTTGGAGGCTTTCGAAACAACATGTTCTATGCTGAACAAATTCTATCGAGTAGTTTTATCTTATGCGACAATTGCCGTGCCATCACATATATTTATGGGTTACTTGCTGTATTTCAGACAATTAGACAAAGTGTCTGTTTCCCATTTTGGGAATTTCACCCTTATTTTTTCCAAATTCTAGATTGAATCTTGCCCAAGACATAGCAGATAACCACTTCATCATTTGGCTCAATAGCAATAATGATGAGCTTCCAAGCTACCTGTCTGTAGGATGCCAACGGGAAATTGCCGCCTTGCCTTCTCAAAACGGATTCGATATTCTCGAACAAGCGCATAATGAGAAGCCATCTTGGCTGTTTGGATATCTGGGATACGATCTTAAGAATGATGTTGAGGACCTTCAATCTTTTAATCCTGATCCCATTGGCGCGCCTAAACTTCGCTTTGTAGAACCTGAGTCACTTTTCATCAAAACCCACGGGGCATGGAAAGCTGAATACGACAACCTGGGACTTGGTACCGCATTTGCCGAATGGCTCGAAAACCCAAATTCCCAATTTGGGAATAACTTCCCAATCGAACTCACACCCCGCATCACCAAGAATCAATACCTGAACGACATCCATCACTTGCAGAGTCACATTCAGCACGGTGATATCTACGAAATCAACTACTGTCAGGAGTTTTATGCAAACAGCATCGAGATTAATCCCCTGGCGGTATATCACCAACTCAATCGCCTCACACACACGCCATTTTCAGCATACGCACAATTTGGCAACACCTATATCATGGGCGGTAGTCCGGAGCGTTTTATAAAAAAGGAGGGCGACCGACTTGTTTCGCAACCCATTAAGGGAACCACAAAGCGAAGCTTCAATCATGCGGCCGATCAACGACTGAAACAACGGCTTTCAAAAGACCCGAAGGAACGCGCGGAAAACATCATGATTACCGACCTTGTGCGCAACGACCTGAGCAAGGTAGCCACAAAAGGAAGTGTGCGAGTAGACGAACTGTGCGGCGTTTACACGTTTGAAACGGTACACCAAATGATTTCAACCATAAGCGCCACAATGCGGAAAGAGGCCACCTGGGTTGATGTTTTGCGCCACACTTTCCCCATGGGTTCGATGACCGGCGCCCCAAAAATTCGCGCCATGCAACTCATTGAGCAGTATGAACACTCCCGTCGTGGCATATACTCGGGTGCGATGGGCTACATCACGCCTCAAGGGGATTTTGATTTCAATGTGGTCATCCGCAGCTTGATTTACAATGCCGAAACACAGTATCTTTCGGCAACGGTGGGCGGCGCTATCACCTCGCGTTCCCGGCCACTCAAAGAATACGAGGAATGTCTGTTAAAAGCAGACGCTCTTAAAAAATCACTCCGCTGACTTGCCCGCAATGGACCACATCAACACTGCACAGGTTCCCGTTTCGCCATCCGGCAAATGTCTGATTGCTATGAGTGGTGGACGAGACTCCATGGCATTGGCTCATTACCTCTCGAATCATGGGATTTCGTGCATTTGGGCGCATTGCAATTTTGGCTTGAGGGGGACTGAAAGCGATGAAGACGAACAATTCCTTCGCGATCAGAGCAAGCTTATGCATGCTGAGATTTTAGTCAAACGATTCACTCGCGATGATCTGGATCTCACCTCTTCCAACATCCAGGATGCTGCTCGCATTTTGAGGTACTCCTGGTTCAGCGAATTGTGTGAACTCCATGACATTCCGGCGGTATGCACGGCCCACCATCAGGATGACCAGGCGGAAACCGTTCTATTGCAAATCATTCGTGGTGCAGGTTTGAAAGGACTTTCAGGCATGAAGCCAAATGATCATGGCATTCATCGACCCTTGCTTCAGGTGTCGCGAGGGGAAATTGATCGCTACATTGAAGAACACGGTATTCCCTTTCGCGAAGATTCGAGCAATGCGAAAAACTACTATTCCCGCAATCGGATCCGCAATGAAATCATGCCCCTCCTCAACCATATCAACCCCAAAACTTCCGAGC
>JAGQVX010000067.1 GCA_020437755.1 Flavobacteriales bacterium | reverse complement strand
AAATCCCGAGCATTCTACTCATTGGATCATTGGCGATGATCGCCACGGCATCCATTTGACTCACAAAACGATCTTCCGAAAGTGCCCTTCTGCTGCTGAAGTCAACGCTTCTAATCCCTTTCATATGGGCAACAATTGCAATCCTATTCCCTTTTCCTAGATCGTTATACTTTTCAAAGGCTTGAAGCACATGGCTATAAGTCATGTCAAATCCTTGGTCATAGGACAACCGAAAAATCAGCGGTGCAATTTCATGCAAATCCATGAGATTCGAAGGTGCGTTGGTTTCACTCATCGATAGTCAGGCTTTTGGCAATAAATTTGTGCTTGGCTTGCCTAATTTAGCAAATCAATGAAACCTATTGCAACTATTCCTCTATTGATTTTATGGCTTTTCTATCACGGTGAACTACCGGGGAAGTCCAATTATCAAAAGACCCTGGAGCCGGAAACCTTTTATTATGTATCATCCGAATCCGTAAAACTTGCCCTCGACGTGTATTCATGCGGAAACCCTGATGCTCCGCTGATGATTTTTGTGCCCGGGGGGGGATTCGTAGGAGGTAGCCGTCGTTCAACCACATATACTCCATTTTACGAAGCCATGGCATCCAAAGGTATTAACGTTGTTGCCATGGATTACTCCCTTCCCCTAAAGGGTCAGAAATTCCATTGCGATCAATCAGCTGAGAACAAGATTATGGCCTTTTCCTCAGCCGCGCATGACATTGAAAGAGCCACCCAATGGCTCGTGGCAAATGAAACTCTTACTCAGATTACCACATCCAACATATGGCTGTGCGGCAGCAGCGCGGGCGCCGAGGCTATTCTCTACTTGTTATTTGGAACCGAAGCATCACACCCTGAAGCTTCCGGATTGAACTACTCAGGATTTATTAGCATTTGTGGCGCGTCGGTTTCGTTTGAAAATATCAAGCCTGGAAATGCGATTCCCGGGTTATTCATCCACGGCTCTTGTGATCCACTTGTCCCCGTTGGAACGGCGATGCATCATTATTGTCCCGACAACTTTCCCGGAGCATTGTTGCTTCACGGTCCGGAAACGCTGACACAGCGCTACGACCAACTGGGTATGCCCTATCAATACATATTATACTGTGATGTAGCGCATACGTTGTCCAATCACGCGCTGACCCTGGAATTGGAGCGCATGGCTGAATTTATTTTCAATCAGGGAAAAGTGGAAGAACAACGCATTATGATTGGTCGATCCGATGGTTGTCAGTTTCCCTCGCCTGAACGATGCCTGAACGATTAGTCATGCCACTTCTTGACTCCGGCTTCTACAGCCAATTCCAGGTGATTCTCCAATGGTGGGACCGGACAGGAATACCTCGAATTATACGCACAATATGGATTATAGCATCGATTAAAATCAATGTATCCGGCCGCCAAATCTTCCGGTTTAAAGTCCAGATAACGTCCCCCACCGTAGGTTGATTCATTATTGGTCAAGTCGGTAAACGGCATAAAAAGATACATTCCATAGCGCTTCTGAATTTCCTTATCCATGTTGCGATACACCCTGAGTTCGTACTGCACGCCATCCACGCTAAAAATAAATTTGCCGTATGGCTTATACACCGGTAACCGATCAGTACTGGTTTTCATCTTAAACGATCTACGGAAATACACGCGTTTAAATCGTGCCTTCACTCGCCACTTTTCGTCAATTTCAAAGTAGTGAAGCCCATCAAAATGCTCTAAATCAGCTTCGGGTAAAATGGAACGCTCCGGATCGGCAAATACCTGATCAACACTGTCACGGTAGCTTTGCAAGTCAGCTGTGTAGTCTTGCGCGATTCCGCAAATTGCTAGCCAGAGAAACGAAAAAACAAACAGTAAGCGCATATCTATTTTTCTCCAAATGTACAGGATTTGAAGAGGATGAGCCTCCCTGAAGAATTCCGGAAATCCACTAGGGGCTCAACGATTCCGAATCACTTTGATACGTGTGAATCACCATGCGGGTAAGGCCTTGTGGAGAATACACGTTCTCCACCAAAAGCAATCCGTTTTCCATGCGCAGAAACATAACAGAAGTCTCCTTGTGCATTTCCCTGTTCTGCATGGCATAATCAACCGACTTCATCTGAATCAGTTGATCGCCGTTGCGTCGGTATTGATCCACCATCTCAACCTCACCGGTTCCATTGTACGTGTACCGTTCGCGCGACCAATAATTCCTGATGGTTTGATCCAATTCGCGTTGCACTACCCTGCCTTCTGTGTCATACTTCAATTGAAAATGCCTTGGGGTAAACTTGTCGAATACGTGTTCAATGATATTCGAATCCAATCGCCCGTCCTCGCTATAGAAAAACTGTTCGCGCGACAAAGCCATGCCGCAAGCAAAGTAATCCACGCGATTGACCATTTGGCCTTGTGCATCATAGTAGATTTCCGAAACGAGACAGGTATCCGCAGGGACGCCATTGTCGAAACTCACCACTTCAATGCGCTCATAGCTCACGTTGTTATCGCGATAAACAAGCTGATAATCAATGGGTTTCAGGGATTGCGCACCAAGAGAAAACAGTGCTGACAATCCGAACAGTGTAGCAATCGTATTTTTCATGACAGGAGGTTGATTATTCTTACTCAAAAAGCCTGAAAAAAGTTGCATTTCTGTAGCGATTACGGGCGTTGGAAGTGACGAATTTTCCATGAGAAGATATCGGAGAAAAGACGTGCGATGGATGTAAAAAGGAAGTAGCTTTGCGCAAATTTATTTCACATGGAAAAAGTCATTAAACCGGGAATCGGTCTGGGAGCCGTAAAGTTCGGTATGACCCGCGAACAAGTATCGGAAATCCTTGGAGATCCAACGGAAATCGATGTGTTTACCGATGATGAATCGGGTGCTAATGTTGAGTCGTGGCATTATGATGAAGACGAAGCTTCTTTTGCTTTCGACGAAGAGGCCGATTGGCGTCTGACTACCATTGCCGTGAGTGGAGACCACTACGAGTTTGCCGAAATCAAGCCCATTGGAATGCCTATTGAGCAATTGATTACTCAACTTGAATCCGCCGGATTTGAAGGTCTGGAGGAAGATGATGAGGACGATCAGGTATTCTACTCGTTCGAAACCGGAGTGAATTTCTGGGTTGAAGACGGCGTGGTTCTCGAGCTTCAGTGGGGCCCGGAAATCAACGACGAAGAGGAAATTATTTGGCCTTTGTAGGAATACGGTCGAGCACCGGAACCACCTTACTCACTATTTCGCCTGTACGTGCATCCACAAGCCAGCGCGTGGTGTGTGTGTCCATCAACTCGTAGTAAAATCCGGGTTGAGGTGTTTCCCTTTGATCGAGTTTTGATATTCCCACGGTGAACGTGCATGCTAAGTCGGCCCCGTTTTCTCCGGTGGTTTTAGGACTTTGTAGGGCATTCGCCAAATGTGTTTTCACTTCATTCTCCGACATGAAGTCGAAATCATCGGTTGTGAGTGCTTTAGGCAAAACGGGTTCTTCAACGCTTGCTCCTTGTGTCGACACCGCCACGAAAACGTCAAATTTCACCCGTGTAGCCGGATCGAGAAAAGAGTATGTCAAGCGCGCTTCATCGCACTGCTCATCTGCGGTAAGATCACATTTGCCCGACTGGGCGCAACCTCCCGTATTCTGAGCACAGATCATGGTAAAATTGTTACTTACAATCTGATCGGGAAAAACGGCCCGTATAACGCTATCGGCTCTCCATTCCAGCATTTGAACCATTTCCGCACCGGCCTTTTCCTTGCGCGTGCGCTCCACCCTTTGCCCATGTTCCGTGAGCAACATAGTGGGTGAACAGGAATCATTTACCAGACAACTGATGTCGGAAAATCCACTTTGTCCTTTGGGGTAAACCGATTGATCCAGTTCATAGAACATGCGCTTTTCACCTTTCAGGAAATCAATGGTTCGCACACCTTCAATCATATTCACAGTACAAAACGACAGATCATTCATGTTCTCAAACACCACTTTCATGGTACGCTCTATCCCCTTGCCTTTGAGCATACACTCTATTTCCAAGGTAGTATTGGGAGACAGCACCCGGTACTGGAGCACCATCATTCCCCCATCAACGGAAATCGGATTTTTACCATCCAACGGAGCCGACATATTGGCTACGGTAAACTCGAAGTCTTTATCACCCTTCAACGTAAGAACATTGTCCTTGACTTTGAAAGAAGCGTTTTTGAGCGCTTCAAGCGATGAAAAGCCCGAAGATTCCTCAACAATGTTCAACCCCATTTGAAAATGGCGAACGAGTTGTGACGAACCGGAAATAGTTAGGAGAGAGAAAAACAGACCGGTCAACAGTCTGAGTGTGGCGCGTTGTTGTGTTGTTTTCACGTTTTTAAGTGTTTGCCTTTGGCTGTAGGGGCATTACCCGGTACAAGGTGGGAAATTACCTACAAATGTTCCAAATTCTATTCAACAAAACGAGGAAGACGGCAAAGGGTTTCAATTGACCACCTATTTTTACACCCTATTCGGAAAGCCCGGAAATGGGAGAATCAATACTGCTTTGACATGAATCACATCATACTGCTACTCAGGGGAATAAATGTGAGTGGGAAAAACATCATTAAAATGGCCGACTTGCAGGATTTATGCAGAAATATTGGCTTTGAGTCGGTCGAAACGTATATCCAAAGTGGAAACATCGTAGTTCAAACCCACCTGACTCCAACTGATGCAGCCCATCAACTTCACCAAGGCATCCAAAACACCTTTGGCCTGGATGTGCCAACATTGGGGTTGAACGGGGAAACCTTAAGGGAAATGATGGAACAGTCCCCCATGCAGCAGGAAGGCATACCCATTACAGAACAGCACTATACCTTACTGCATGCTCAACCCGATCCCACCGATTGGGAAAAACTCATGAGCTACGATTACCCTCCCGATCGCATTATTCAAGGTGATCAGGTTGTATATGTGCATTGTCCGAATGGTTATGGTCAGACCAAATTCACCAACACATTCGTTGAGAAAAAGCTCGGTGTTGGCGCTACCACACGCAACGGGAAGACGATGCTGAAGCTCCTGGAAATGAGTGGGAACAATTAATTATTCAGCCCATTAACCGGTGCATCAATCACACACCTACTTCACCAGTTTCTTGTACTTGATACGTTGCGGAGCCGAATCTCCCAATCGCTTTTTCTTATTCTCTTCGTATTCCGAGTAGGTTCCTTCAAACCAGTACACCTGCGAATCCCCTTCAAAGGCCAGAATGTGAGTACATATTCGATCCAGGAACCAACGGTCGTGTGACACCACAACTGCACAACCCGCGAATCCTTCGATACCCTCTTCCAGGGCACGCAATGTATTCACATCGATGTCGTTGGTGGGCTCATCGAGAAGCAGCACGTTGGCCTCTGTCTTCAGGGTCATGGCCAGGTGCAGTCGGTTGCGCTCACCACCCGACAATACGCCGCATTTCTTTTGCTGATCGGAACCGTTGAAGTTGAATTTGGAGACATAAGCCCGCGAGTTGATTGAGGCGTTGCCCAATTGTATCAGATCGTTGCCTCCCGAGATTACTTCGTAAACCGTTTTGTTCTCATCAATATCCTTGTGGCGCTGATCTACGTAGCCTATCTCCACGGTATCTCCAATAACAATGGATCCGGCATCGGGCTGTTCTTCGCCCATGATCATCCTGAACAAGGTCGTTTTACCCGCTCCGTTAGGACCAATAATACCCACGATGCCTGCCTGAGGCAATTTAAACGTGAGGTCTTCCACGAGAAGCTTGTCGCCAAATGCCTTCTGAACATGATCAAAGGTGATCACCTCGGCTCCCAAACGCGGACCATTGGGAATCGCCAACCGCACGCGGGCTTCCTTCTCTTTGGTGCCTTCGGCCAGTAGATTGTCGTAATTGGACAGACGAGCTTTGTTGCGTGCTCTTCTTCCCTTTGGATTCATGCGCACCCACTCCAACTCCCGCTCCAGCTCTTTTTGGCGTTTGCTTTCGCTTTTTTCTTCTTGTGCCAGGCGCTTGGCTTTTTGATCTAGCCAAGATGAATAATTCCCTTTCCATGGAATTCCTTCACCGCGATCCAGCTCCAAGATCCATCCTGAAACATTGTCGAGGAAGTAGCGGTCGTGCGTCACGCATATTACCGTTCCCTTGTATTTTTCGAGGTGCTGCTCCAGCCAGTCTACCGATTCAGCATCAAGGTGGTTGGTAGGTTCATCGAGCAGGAGCACATCGGGTTGCTTGAGCAACAAGCGACACAAAGCCACACGACGACGTTCTCCCCCGGAAAGGTTCTCGATCAACTGATCTTCCGGAGGGCAACGAAGGGCGTCCATAGCGATGTTCAACTTCGTGTCGAGATCCCAACCGTCCATGGCTTCAATCCGATCCTGCACTTCTGCTTGTCGGTCCATCAGGGCCTGCATCTTATCGGGATCATTCAACACTTCCTCGTCCATGAATCCGTTGTTGATTTCCTCGTATTCCTTCAGGGCATCAACAATTTCCTGAGTACCTTCTTCAACGATTTGGCGCACGGTTTTGCTTTCATCAAGGTCGGGTTCCTGTGGAAGATAACCTACCGTATATCCCGGTGCCCATACAACTTCGCCCATGGTAGGCTCTATGAGTCCGGCAATGATCTTCATCACGGTAGATTTACCAGCACCGTTCAAACCGATGATTCCAATCTTGGCTCCGTAAAAAAACGATAGGTAAATATTCTTGAGTATCTCTTTTCCCTGTGGTGTTTGGTGATTCACCTTCACCATGGAAAAAATGATTTTTTCGTCTGACATATTAAAAGGGTTTAAGCGGTCAAAATTACTTCAAAAGAGAGGTTTACAAAACGGGTAATGCATCTATTTCTCAAAGCGCAACGCAAGTGCCTGATGCACATGGGCAAGGTGATGGCGACAATGCCAGGCATAGTTGCCAATTGCCTGATCCACCCGGTATTCACGCCGGTATTCGGGATGAATGAAAACACGAGTCCATTCCTCCGGACCCATCCCCCTCAACAAATACACCCAGCGGGCGTGCAAGGCTTCGATTAAGTTCAAGGCAAGATCAACAGGTGCGTGCGTGGTGTCCCAAAGCTCAGCCCATGCGGCCTCGTTATACGGTTTAATGGTTGGTCGATCCTCGGTTATGGCCAATTTAAACCGAGGAACGCTGTTCAGGTGCGAATCTGCACAGTGATGAACCACTTGCTGAATAGTCCAGCCATCGGGTCGGTAGCGCAGATTAAGTTCTTCCTTCGAAAGCGGTTGAACAACCGAGCGCAACTGTCCGGGAAAAGCCTCAATATCGCCAATCCATTCGCGTATGGTTTCTTTGGCAATTTTTTCCGGAATGGTATATGTTCCTACGGGAAATCGCAATGCGTTCAATTCCTCACTGGTCATGACTACACTATTTTATACTCCAACTGAGGCAGTTCATCAAGGGCTTTGATGAGATCATTGGAGAGCTCTACTTTGATATTGGTAGCCGGCATTTCCAGCGAGGTATCCACATTAGCCACCTGGATGCGAACCTTGCAGTTCCCGCGGTGCTTGTTGAGTACATCCCACATCGACTCAGTCAAATCATCGTTGATATCATTCAGGTTCAGGCTAATGCGCAGATGTTTAGCAAAGCGTTCCCTTACATCAGCCAGCAACTCAACCTGGTTAATTTTAAACTCCAATTCGGATGGATCCTTGGCAAACCGCTTGGTTTGCACGCGTCCTTTCAGAAACAAAAACCATCCTTCGACCAGGTAATCTTTGAATTTGAGGTATTCATCGCCAAACAAGAAGAAACGGGCATTGTCATCGTAATCTTCGAGATGAATAACGCCAAATGGCTTATTGTTTTTTGTAAAACGGTGAGCCGCTTCAGTGACCATCCCTGCTACGCTCAATTCCTTGTTGGCATAGGATTGCAAATCGTTGATGGCCTTCAATCCATCGGGGATGCAGAAACTGTCAATTTCCAGTTTGTAGTCATCCAGCGGATGCCCGGAAATATAGATTCCTACAACCTCCTTCTCTTTGGCCAGGCGCTCCAGCGTACCCCACTCGGGCACAACCGGAATTGCCGGTTCGGGAATATCCGCGGCCTCGTCTTCTCCGAAAAGGGAATGCTGAGAAGAATTGGCACCGGTTTTAACCGCTTGTCCGTAACGAATCAACGTATCGAGAAAAGGCGAGCCTTTGGCGTCGGGTGCAAAGTAACGTGAACGGGCTATGCCTGCGAATTCATCAAAGGCTCCGGCATACGCCAAACTTTCAAGTACGCGTTTATTGGTGGTTCGCAGATCAATGCGCCGCACCAAATCAAAAACCGAGGTATACGAACCGTTTTGACGCTCATCGATGATGGACAAAACTGCGCTCTCTCCTACCCCCTTTATCGCCGCCATTCCACAGCGGATGGCGCCTTCGTCATTTACCGTAAACTTTAATCCCGATTCGTTAACACTAGGTCCTAAAACCGGAATCCCCATGCGGCGACACTCTTCCATGAAGAAGGTAAGCTGCTTGATGTCGTTCATGTTGTTGCTCAGCACGGCCGCCATGTATTCCGCAGGGTAGTGAGCCTTGAGGTATGCCGTTTGGTAGGCGATCCATGCGTAGCATGTAGAGTGTGACTTATTGAAAGCGTAGCTTGCAAATGCTTCCCAGTCCTTCCAAATCTTTTTTACGACTTTCTCGGGATGTCCATTGGCCACACAGCCATCAACGAAAATCGGGAAAAGCTCATCGATGATGCTCTTCTTCTTTTTCCCCATCCCCTTTCGCAGCATGTCGGCCTGACCCTTGGTAAATCCGCCCAGTTTTTGACTGAGCAACATCACCTGCTCCTGGTACACGGTAATACCGTAGGTTTCCTTTAGGTATTCTTCGCATTCGGGAAGATCATAAACGATTTCCTCCTGACCGTGTTTACGGCGAATGAACGATGGAATATACTCCAAAGGCCCGGGACGGTACAAAGCGTTCATGGCAATGAGATCCGCGAATACGGTGGGCTTGAGTTCCTTCATATACTTCTGCATTCCGGCAGATTCGTATTGGAAGATCCCCACAGTTTCACCTCGTTGGAACAGTTCGTACGTTTTTTCATCGTCGAGCGGGAAATTGTCTGGATCGAGGTCGACTCCATGTTTTTCCTTGACAAACCGCACGGTATCCTTGATCAGCGTAAGGGTTTTCAGTCCCAGAAAGTCCATCTTCAGCAATCCGGCGGATTCCACTACGGAGTTGTCGAATTGGGTACACCACATGTCGCTATCCTTCGCCGTAGCTACCGGTACAAACTTGGTGATATCATCGGGCGTGATGATTACGCCGCAGGCATGGATCCCGGTATTTCGCACGGATCCCTCCAGCTTTCTGGCCTGGTTAAGGGTTTGCGCTTCCAGGTCGGTTCCCTTGGAAATTTCAAATAATCGACGGGCTCTTTCCAGGTCTTCAGGGCTGTTGGAAAAGGCATTCGCCAAATGGTTTTCCTCAATAGCAAACAGCTTTTGCAGTTTGATATCAGGTACCAACTTCGCAATACGGTCGGTATCGGGCAGCGGTAGTTCCAGTACCCTTCCCGTGTCGCGAATACTCGACTTCGCAGCCATGGTACCGTAGGTAATGATCTGGGCAACCTGGTTCTCTCCGTATTTATCGATTACGTACTGAATCACGCGGTCGCGCCCCTCATCATCGAAGTCAATATCGATATCGGGAAGTGAGATACGTTCGGGATTCAAGAAACGCTCAAAAAGGAGGTCGTACTTAATGGGGTCTACATTGGTAATTCCAATGCAGTAGGCCACTGCCGATCCCGCGGCCGAACCACGCCCAGGCCCCACCGACACGCCTCGGTTTCGTGCCTCGGCACAGAAATCCTGCACGATAAGGAAGTATCCCGGATATCCGGTATTGGCAATGGTTTGCAGCTCGAAATCAAGTCGCTCCTCAATGTCGGGCGTAATTTCACCGTAGCGTTTTGCCGCTCCCTCATAGGTGAGGTGTCTCAGAAACGCATTCTCCCCGCGCTTTCCTCCATCCTCTTCATCTTCCTCATGGCGGAATTCCTCGGGAATATCGAATTTGGGAAGAAGCACTTCGCGCGCGAGCTTATACTCTTCCACTTTGCCCAGGACTTCCCCAATATTCAGAATAGCCTCGGGTAAATCGCGGAACAGCGCCTTCATCTCATCGGGAGACTTGATGTAGTACTCTTCATTGGGGAAACCAAAGCGGAACTCTCTTCCGCGTTTTCCGATGTACTTCTTAGGCTGACTCACCGATGCAGCGTCTTTTACACACAGCAAAACGTCGTGAGCTTCGGCATCTTTCTGAGCACTGTAATACGAGTTGTTGGCCGCTACGTATTTGACGTCGTGTTGTTTGCAGAACTTAAGCAATGCATTGTTGACCACTGTTTCTTCTTCCAGACCATGTCGACAAATTTCAGCGTAGAAATCGGCTCCAAACTGCTCCTTCCACCACAGGAAGGCCTCTTCGGCCTGGGTTTCGCCCACGTTAAGTACCAGGGAAGGAACCTCTCCCCACAATCCGCCGGTAAGGGCTATAATATCGCCTTTGTATTGCTCCAGAATTTCACGGTCAATACGGGGCACGTAGTAGAATCCTTCCGTATAGGCTATGGACGCCATTTTAGCCAGATTGTGGTACCCGTTTTTGTTCTTGGCCAGCAATACTACCTGGTAACCATCATCCTTGTTGCTTTTGTCGAGGCGGTCGCGACACAGGTTGAACTCGCATCCCACAATGGGCTTAATTTTTTGAGCCAATGCCTTGTCCACGAAGTGGAACGCCCCCATCATGTTAGCGTGATCGGTAAGCGCAATGGCCGGCATTCCCATGGCCACGGCCTGCGCTACCATCTGGTCGAGCGTAGAGGTCGACTGGAGAATGGAAAACTGGCTATGGCTGTGCAAATGTGCGAATGGAGCATCCTCCATTTGAGCTAGTGCCGTATGATCGACGGGGATATCGATTTCTTCACTGACCTCTGTTTCCTGGTGGGCAAAATTGGCTTTTTCAAGCTTCGGAGCTTCGTAAACCAGCGTTTCCGGATTTGAAATTTCGGGTGGTACACCCACACGATGGTTGATCAATCCGAAAAAGCAGCGTGCGGTGGCATCCACGTCGTATGCCGCGTCGTGGGCATCTTCAAACGGGACTCCGAAGAGTTTGGTGTGTAACTCCGTGAGCGTTGGCCACTTATACTTTCCTCCTTTCCCGCCCGGGAGTGCACAAAAGTCGGTGGAGATGTCCTTGGTATCGATATCTGCCTTGTCAAAGAGGGCGGTCTCGAAACCATGGCGAATCATCTCACTACCCACCACGCCGATGTCAAAGCCGATGTTATGTCCCACCACATATTTGGCGGATGCCATATCCTTCTCAAACGCACGGAGCACCTCCTCTACGGGGACGCCATGTTCAACGGCGCGCTCATGAGAAATGCCGTGAATCTTAGTAGCTGAGTAAGGAATTTCAAAACCTTCCGGACGGATTAGTAAATTATTGGCCGACAACAACTTACCATCCGCATCATGCACTTGCCAGGCAATTTGCACCATGCGCGCGGTTGACCACGAATCCAGGTCGGAAGGCGCGGCGTCGCGAATAATGGGAAATCCTGTAGTCTCGGTGTCGAAAATAATGAACATAGGTGCGCGTGCTTTATTCGATTGGTGGCGGGAATGGAACCTTCAAAAATACGGCATGTGATCCGCTAAATCCAGCATTGTTGATTAGTTGTGAATGGTTTCGCTACACTGGCTCCGAATGGGTTGGAATGGAATTGCAACTTGCGCATCAAATAAGTTGCATGGAAGTCCAACGAGAAGCACACTTGCAGGCCACACGCCGCAAAATAGAAGAACAATTTTCCGGGGAAGGAACGGGTCATGACTGGCATCATATTGCCCGTGTTCGCGCGTTGGCATTGGAGATTGCGCGCCTGGAGGGAGCCGATTTATTTATAACTGAAATGGGCGCCCTGCTGCACGATATTGCCGACCACAAATTCCACGGTGGCGATGACCAGGCCGGTCCGCGCGAGGCGCGCCGCTGGATGGCGGAAATAGGAGTGCCGGCACATGATCTGGAGCGCATAGTGGACATCGTACATGAAGTCACCTTCAAAGGTGCAGGAGTTCCCACGCCTATGTCCACATTGGAGGGTAAATGTGTGCAGGATGCCGATCGTATGGATGCTATTGGAGCCATTGGTATTGCCCGTGCTTTTGCTTATGGAGGTTCGAAAAAGCGGGCACTTTATGATCCGGATTGGGCACCTGAACTGCACGACAGCTTTGATCAGTACAAGTCCACGACCGCTCCTACAATCAATCACTTTTATGAGAAACTGCTGCTACTAAGAGATCGCATGAATACGGAAACCGGCAAAAGAATGGCGGCGAAGCGTCATGAATATATGGAAGGATATCTGGATCAGTTTTACGCAGAATGGCGCGGTGAACGATAGATGTATTCTACGACTATTCCTGAATCCTTTCGTGATACCCCGTTTCGAATGATTCCCCATCGTTGGGTGAAAGGATGTAGTAAAACGCTGTTGGGGCCGTTCCATCAGTGGTCGGGCGCATACCTTGACTATCACACAGAACATTATAGAACTCCAGTTGACCATTTGCCGAATGGCTGATGGTGAAATAACCATTGGAAACCCACTTTAACGCGTAGCCCAGTGGATCGGGGACTTGAGCAAGGAGTGCCGAGTCTCGTTGAAACCGTGTGAAGGGCTCTTCAAAATCGATTTGCGAAAAGGGCGCCATAATCAGTTCATCCCCGTCCAGCGCCATGCACATCCATTGCGAAACGCCCGCCCCATAAGGAACTGTGGTGTACCGATCGCACGTGATGTGGTGCTTTTCCATAGCCTCGATGAAAGCATCTTCTACTTTTACCTTGATTCCCTGACTGGCAGCTACATAGACCGCAGCCACGACCAGAGCCATGATGGCAAAGCGATGGCTTTTGGGGTTTCGCTTGCGCATGAAAATCGCAGCTCCAACGCCTACGAGCAGACAAAGCGTAAGTGCCGGATCGACCATATCGAGGCTTCGAAAACTGATACGTTCGGGAGAAAACGGCGCGAATAGTTGAACACCAAGTGGATTGAAAGCATCGAGCGTAATATGCGCCAGCAGTGTGAGAATAGAAAAAGCAAGCATGCGCCAAATGGATAACTCGCGTGTGAGTGGCAGGCGTCGCCACATAACGGCAAATAGCACTCCGGCAAGCAATGCGAATGCGATGGAATGGCTAAAACCACGGCGAATGAGGAGTCCGGTTGCATCATTAAAGAGCATGGACAAAGGCACATCCATATCGGGCAGTGCGCCGAGCATCATGCCGTAGAGGGTACCCTTATTTCCTATTTTCCGTCCCAGAAACAGCTCACCGATTCCGGCACCGAGCGTAGCTTGAGTGATGATATCCATGTGCGCAAAAATGAAGCGATTGTGCTAAGGTAAACAATGATATTTGGCAGGGAAAGAGGGGATATTGGGTGGTTCTTATTGAACGATACCTGAAAGGAGCACTTGCCCCCTTCGAAAACCTTAGGCACTAGTGTATTTAGATTGATATACATGAATTACGTACACATTTCCTAGACCTTTATGCTACCTACTCCTTCAAAAACCTAAATATTTGCGGCATTCCCGGTGCATCCACAAATAAGTAGTACAGACCGATGGGAAGGTTCTGTGTATTGATCCCGCAACGCGTGCCATTGATAATAACAGTCTCAACCGTGCGACCTGAAGCGTCCATCATCCAACATGTGGCATTGATGTGCTGCGATGCAGACAAGTGGAGTTCGTCGGTTACCGGATTGGGAGCTAAGGTAATTGTCATTGCCGGCATTTCAGTGACAGAAACAAAGGTGGTAAGAGTATCGGGGGTGCCGCAGGCTTCTCCGTTCTTTTGATAGTAGAACATGTGCCAGGAATAGCCACTATTGAACACAGGATCTGCGGGCTCAAATTGCTCGAAAGTTCTTCCTAGTCCCTTGCCGTATACAACGCTGTACAAGTCAAACTCAACCCCCAGGTCCAGTGTAATGAATTGTAACTCATTCATGAGGGAGTCACAATATAAAGGAGTGGTATAGCTTTCGAAGTAATCGTATTCCGGACCATATTCCAGCGTATTCACCGTGTTGTCCAATTTGGTGTATTGAACCGTATCGGTGTAGGTCCAAAAGGTATATTCCAAGTGTGGCTCCGGCTGGGTCACGAAAACGCTGGAGTAATTGGAAAAATCGCGGATATAATTTACCGTCAGCCCCCCATCGGAGTAGTACTTGTCGGCAACGACAAACCGTTGAGCGTTGGGAGGAGCTGAGGTCGTGTGCTTGAAATGAAATTCGTCTCCGGGTTCAAAGTCGTACGTTTCTCCAATAGTGAGGAGTTGTTGGGCCGAAGTGCTAATAAACGTAGCGAGTAGGGCGGTAAGTGCGATAGCTATTCTCATAATGGGTAGTTTGACCTCAATCAGCGTTAAAAGTCAATGGATCAAGATTAAGAATTTAACCAAAATCAATAATGATGAACAAATCTCCTTGCGCACAGTTTGAGTCTGTGCATCTATCACTATTTTTGAAATCAAACGCGCTTGGATTATTTCAATTATCGAAGCATTAGATATTAACCTATGAAAAGGACTGAAATCCCCGTTTGGATAAGCTTGTTGTGCGCCATGTTGACGCCTGTTTTACTTCATAGCCAATATTCAGAGTCGGTCCCTCTCTATCTGCACAACACTTATTCTTACGACACCCGCCTTGCCGATTTAGATGGTGATGGGGATATGGACATGTACTCCGGATTCGGGTGGTATGAGAACACGGGTATGGGAGAATTCGCTCCTGAACGCCTGTTTTGGGATGTCCTGGAATACCCATATGTCTACGAAACGGTCATGTTCCAGGATTTGTCTGATTTCACCCATTCGGATCTTGACCTCGACGGGGACGAAGATATTGTAATCTCCTTTTCACTTGGCAGTAATGGGATTGGCTGGTTTGAAAACCTCGGAAATATGAACTTTGCCCCATTACAATGGTTTGAGTCTGCGAGCAATAAAGTTTATCAGCTCAAAAATATTGACATTGACGAAGATGGGGATGATGATTTGATTTACTATTCATACTCCGGTGCTTACTGGATAGAAAACCTTTCCGGAGGCGCCTTCTCCGTTCAAGAGGCTATTCACCCGTCTTATGAAGGTTACTACTTCGACTATGGAGACTTGAACAATGACGGACAAAAAGAATTGGTATTTGGATCGGGAGATCCAGATGGCGATCCAAGCGGATTTGCATACTTCAATTTTTCAGACGGTGAGTTTGGTGACCCGTTGTTTGTTCCGATAGCAGGGATAACAGATTTTAAAGTTGTACTCTACGATTTCAACATCGACGGACAGTTAGACTTGGTGGCAAAGGACGGCACTGCTATATATGTTAGTCAAAATCAGGGTGGGTTCAATTTCCAAGCTGCCCAACTTCAGGTGTATAGCACGAACCCGTATGCCATGGATTTGGCTGATTTGGATTCCGATGGTGATACAGAAATTATCCTTGGTGAAGTTGTCAACGCCGTTGATCGTCAAATTGTTATTCAATGGAATTGGGGTGGAGGAAGCTATTTTGAACAATCATTTCCATTTTACGGCAACAACCTCGCGGGAGGGGCAAGAAACATAGACGTCTACGATCTTGACGAAGATGGTGACTTGGATATTTTCGCACCTCTTTTTCCGGGGATTTCCAATCTACTTCCGGCTATAGATCCACCCTTTCAATTCTATGATGTAGCCGAAATTAAGGAGCTGTCGAATATTGTATATGGCACTTCTGAAATTGTCATGGCTGATTTTGAATCTGATGGATTTCCGGAAATCTTGGCGCTTGCTAGTATGTATAATGATGATTCCAAAGGCCGGGTTTTGGCATTCAACAATTATGGAGGCGAATATGGCTACTTCCATGGCACAGGCAATGAATTGTTGAATCCCAGCTATGTCACCGGGGGAACACTGCGCTATGGTGATGTCAATGGTGATGGAATTGGCGACATGGTTACTAGTTCATTTACCTTGAATTCAGTAAAAATTGCCTTTGGCACCACACAGGGTAAGTTTCCACCCTCGGTAAGTGAAACGGGATTAACCGATATCGACGACATTGGCATTGCAGACATGGACAATGATGGGTTTGCCGACGTTGTTTTCTCGGGTTCCTTAGGAGAAATTTATATCCTTCGACATGATGGTGCGAACGTTTTTCTAGACACTGAATTGATAACCGATGCCCATGTGGGTCAGACTTATTTCGAAATCGGAAACCTTGATGGCGATATTTATCCGGATTTGATTAGTTATTCTCAAGAAGATGGTCAGCTTGCAATAATCCTCAACACCGGAGAAGGGTTGAGTTATACTCACACGCCTTTGGATTTCACCCTTGATGCCAATTCTGGGCTTGCCTTGGGCGATCTTGACGGAGACGGTGATTTGGATCTGGTGACATGCTCAACAACTGATGGACAAATTGCTTACTATTTAAATGAAAGCGGATCGTTTACTTCGCAAGTAACCGTAGAAACGCAAAGCCCCGACCCTTCTCAAATTGGCCTGAGTGATATCGATAGCGATGGTGACCTCGACTTCTACTTCATTTCTGAGAGCCTTGAGCGATTTTCATGGATTGAGAACCAAGGGAGCTTACTGTTTTCAGGAGAATTACTCATTTCCCAGTCAGACGGGATACCGAGATGTCAAACCTTCGCTGACATTGACAATGATGGAGACCTTGACTGGCTCCATGGTTCAGGCAACTGTACTTTTATTGGCCGGAAGGAAGGTATATTGGGGTGTACAGATCCAACTGCTTGCAACTACAATCCAGAAGCTACTCTGTCTTCGAATGACTGCTGTTATGGAATTTGTGGGTGTACCGACCCGAATGCGTTCAATTATGGAGGTGAATGTGAAGATGGTTCATGCGAATATGTACTATACGGGTACGTGTTCCATGATGCCAACGAAAACAACTTTTGGGACTTAGATGAAGAAGCTCTGCCCGACCAAGAAGTGGAGCTAATGATCACAGATGTCATCAGCCAAACAGATGAAAACGGTATGTTTTTATTCCATGTACAACCGGGTCTTTACAACATCAAATTGCATCCGTCCGAAGAATACCCGGGATGGGCAGGTAATTTGATCAGATCCGTGCTGGTAACTCCTGAAACCCTGTCTGAAATTGTTGAGTATGCTGTGCACCCAATCCCAATTATCCAAAGCGTTTCAGTGAGCCATAGTTTTGGCGCTTCCCAGTATTTATGCGACTCTGAAATCCCGCATCAAATAGTTATTCATAATGGGGGGAATGTTCCCATTCAGGGCATTGTCAAGGTAGCTATTGATGAGGACTTCCAAAGCTATGAACTCGTCACTCCTGTAGATTCAATTGTGAATGACACGCTTTACTATAGTTACAGCCTGTTTAATCCTCAATCTGTGAGTATTCATATCAATCTTACCACACCGCCAGCTGATCTATTGGGTGAATACCTTTATTTGTCGTCGGAGGTTTTTATTGATGATAACGGTTCCTATGTATTTGGCGATAGCCGGTATAACAATACAGAAGTTACTTGCTCTTATGACCCTAATGACAAGCAGAGTTTCCCCCATGGTTATGCTGAACCTCGTTTCATATTGAATGACGAACTCGTTTATCGTATCCGGTTTCAAAACACAGGAAATGCACCTGCTCAACTAGTCGTTGTCCGCGACACACTTGACGTCGGACTTGACTGGAACAGCTTCGAATTAGAGACCTTTAGCCATGCCGTTGTCGTCAATCGAGATGAGGAGAATCGACTTATTGAGTTCATTTTTAACGATATCATGCTTCCAGATAGCACGTGCTGTGGCGAAGAAAGTGAAGGCTTTGTTCAATTCAGAGTTTTACCTGAGCCCGATCTACCTGTAGGCTACCAAATAAATAATACTGCCTATATCTTTTTCGATAGCAATCTGCCCATTGTCACCAATACCAACTTCAACACCATCTATGAGTGTCTCAATTCACTGGCTACCATTCAAGGTACACCGGAGGGATGTGACAACGTACTTGTGGAACTTTCGAATGATGGGGAGTACATTGAAAGCTATAGCTGGCTACTCGACTCATTGGAAATTTCCTCAACTGCATACTTAAGTCAAACGCTGGATGCAGGCACATACCAGATTTCACTTGAAGTATCTAATCCTATCTGTTGGGCCGCCGATACTGTGGAGGTGCTTATTTATGAATCTCCTGAGGCATCGTTTACTCAAAGCAGTGGTTTGCTTACTGCTTCTGAAGGTGATGGCTTTCAATGGTTCTTCAACGGGCTTCCAATTGATGGCGAAACCGGACAAAGCATGGTTGCTACACAGGATGGGAATTATAGCGTTGAAATCAGTACCCTGAGCGGCTGCACTTCGCTCTCAGAAGAACAATTGGTCATAGTAACTTCAGTCATGAACGATGCCGTGCCCCAATCCTTGGTCTATCCCAATCCAGCCTCAGATCACCTCATCATCGCGGCAGGTTTCGGCCAGATAAACCACATAGAAATCGTCTCGCTTGAAGGCAAACAACTGATGAGTAAAAGTTACAACGAAGCACAAGACCACGTGATTGTGAATGTTTCTGCCCTGGAATCGGGTATGTACCTTGTTCGTGTTGAAAATGGGGCGGGCTTGGATAAATCAATTTCGAGATTTGTTAAGAAATAAGCTCTCCTGCCTAGGTTAGGATTCGCGCACAACCACACTGTTCATCACACGTAGCAACCCATTCACATCATCCACCAGAAAAGTGGCCGATACCGTGGCTCCGGTGATTCCGTCGATGTCGTGGCCTAGCTGTATTGAACCGGTCTTCCCTTCGAATTGCTTCAGCCAGCCTGCCCTGCAAATCTCGTAGCCGTATTCTCCTCCGTAGCTCACGATGTCTATTTGCCGAATGGCCAAAGACTGGTCAAATGCAATGACATAGTCAAAAGTCTCGTACGACTGGGCATTGGCGTTTGAAGGTGATGCACAGCCCCCCACCCGACATCCGTAGGCTGTAGTGTAGCAAACATATCCTTCCTCAACACCGCTCACGCTGATCTTGCGCAGGGCAGCAATATCCCCCCTCAACGAATCGGGCAGAACAATGGCTTCGGCCGACCAACTGTGCTTGCCCCAAACCCGATTGGCGAGTTTGTTCAAATGCTTGTCGGGATCGACAAACGAACACAAAACGATCAACAACAACCCGAATGTTGAGAGGAGAATGTGCTTCATCATACTAAAACCAGTATCCAAATCCTACATTAAGCAATTGCCCCGGTCTGCGATCAGCTTCTGTGGTCAGCCATTGGAAATCGGCCTTGACAATGGTTCCGGGAGTAATCTGGAATCCCATTCCGGCAGTGATAATCTCGCGGTGATAGGCCGGATTTTTCTCAACGCTTTCCGCCACGGCAAAGTGAGTATCGTAGTTTTCATACCGTACAAACGGTATGACCTTGGGGTAGTCCTTTCCTTTGCGAATCGATTGATGATAGGCAATCTCCCCATA
>JAGQVX010000066.1 GCA_020437755.1 Flavobacteriales bacterium | reverse complement strand
TGTAGCCATCGCTGAAAAACTCATCCACATACGTAAGCGCATCATCATCGATGAGTTCGGCTTTGTGGAAGCGATTGAATACGCCGATTTTATATTTGGCTTTAATGCCTTGCCTTAATAATTCATTCTGTACCAGGCTATCCAATTCGAGCAAATTGACTCGTTCGGTAACGCTTTTGTAGATGTCGATGGTCACTACACCTTCAAGAATATCCTCCAGAAACCCCGATTGCTCCAGGATTTCGCTTTGCTCCAGACCATACTCGCCCCACTCGCTGAACAACATGGAATCGCTGTGCATTTTCAACTCCTCCTCCTGCTGTGTGGGCCTCAACCGGGCAGGCTGAGCCAATGCTTCGGGTGAACTGTTGGTGGGCAAGCGTAACGTATCCCTTCCTTCTTCCTTGTCAAACTCCAGTACCAGCCCTTTGTCTGCTTCCCTGCTGGACCGCAACTTGACACTTGAACTTTTCGTTTCCGGATTGATTTGGGCGAGGTACTCTTGTTTTTCCAGAATCTGAACCACCTTATTCATGGCCCGACTCACATTGTAGTCGAATTCCTGCTGGCGCAGGAGAATGGAATTGTTGATCCAATAAATCTGAATCGCCACCAACCCCACAAAGGCGGAAGTCATCAAAATGACGAGTATTTGGATCAGACGCTTTTTCATTTCACTGAAAACGAAGGTACGCTTCAAACAGAATTTTAACGAAGCGCCACCAAAAATAGCCGAAGCTTGCACGCCCCAAAACGAGGCTTAACAACTATTAACATAGGTTAACCCCCTCTTAACATCCTCTAACATTACCCCTTCATACCTTTGACCCGTGTTAGTAATCCAGAACGTCTGAACGCAGGCGATATCTCATGATTATTTTAGGTTTATAAAGGTCTTATCAAATAAGACATTACAGGTTTTATGTTGGATTACATATTTCGAAACAACAGAAAAGAGCACCTCTCGGGGTGCTTTTTTTGTGGGCAAAAATGGCCACAGTAATGGGGTGAAATCCAACCGACCGATGGTCGCGGCGCTTGCAATTCGGGGCACTAGAATCTTCAATTCCCCTCAATTAATACCATACATTCAACAATTCATCCGCACTTTTGTGCAACGTAGCGCATTTTGGTTGTCCGTTAGTTAACCATCAACCAATTTTGCACCCAAAACCCAACCGCATGAAACGAGTCGTTTCCATCCTATTTGTCCTCCTTTCTCTTTGTGCACAGTCACAAACCAAATCCAACCCCACCAGCGCCATCCGAGGTACGGTTGTAGATCAGCAAAGTCAGTTTCCGCTTCCGGGCGTCAACATTATCCTGCTCAACCAGGAAACCACGGTGGGAACCACTACCGATATCGACGGAAATTTTCGCCTGGAAAACGTCCCTGTGGGCCGACAAGCCATTCAGGTGTCGTACATCGGGTACGAACCCCAAGTGCTCAATAATTTGCTGGTTTCCTCGGGGAAGGATCTGGAAGTGAATATTTCACTGTCGGAGTCAATCATCAACCTTGAAGGAGCAGAAATCGTGGCCGACGATAACAAAGCGGCAACCATCAATGAAATGTCCACTGTAAGTGCGCGAACCATCAGCATTGAGGAGGCTCAGCGCTACTCAGGCTCTTTGCTCGATCCGGCGCGGATGGCGCAAAATTATGCCGGAGTCTCCAGCGCGAGCGACGATCGAAACGATATTATAATCCGTGGAAATTCACCCACAGGAGTGCTTTGGCGCATGGAGGGCATCGATATTCCCAGCCCCAACCATTTTGGCACATTGGGCACCACCGGCGGACCGGTGAGTATGCTCAATATCAACAACCTGGCAAATTCCGACTTCCTCACCAGCGCCTTTGCCCCGGAGTATGGAAATGCTCTGGCCGGAGTATTTGACCTCCGACTGAGAAACGGCAACAAAGACAAGTTCGAATTCCTGGGACAAATTGGCTTCAACGGACTCGAACTCGGCGCTGAAGGACCATTGGGGATTGGCAACAAATCCTCGTTTATCGTGAATTATCGTTACTCAACACTCGGTATATTCCAGGCGTTGGGCATCGACTTCGGCACAGGAGACGCTGTTCCCGAATA
This sequence comes from Flavobacteriales bacterium, assembly GCA_020437755.1. Lineage (GTDB taxonomy): Bacteria > Bacteroidota > Bacteroidia > Flavobacteriales_D > Sanyastnellaceae > JADFAK01. The sequence goes on along the minus strand of JAGQVX010000066.1, from coordinate 17,977 downwards.
CCAGGATCTCACCTTCAAAATGGACATTCCCACGCGCAAGTTGGGACGATTTGGTCTGTTTGGCGTTGGTGGAATCAGCTTCGTGGAGTTCAAAGCCTCCGATTCCGAAGAGACCAACCTGTTCAGCAACGATGCCGAGGACTCTCAGTTTGAAAGTACCACCGGCTGGGTCGGATTGTCGCACCAGTACTTCATTGGTGAAAATACTCAAACCAAACTGGTGCTCGCCACCTCCTTTGCCGGAGTGGATGGTTGGATTGATTCGCTTTCGACAATTGATGGAGACCCTCACCGGGTTTTTGGATTAAAGACAGCACAAGGCAAATATTCGGGCAATTTCTCGGTGAATCATAAGTTCAACGCCCGACACACCGTCAAAGCCGGGGTCATTTTCGATCGCTACGACTTTGTATTGGAGGACAGCGTGCTGTGGCAAGCCGATGAATTCTTCTACCGCAGTGACTTCCACGATCAGGCAGATTTACTGCAAAGCTACATCTCGTGGCAGTCGCGCGTGGGACAGCTCACCACGGTTACGGCAGGGGTGCACTCGCTACATTTCTTGTTCAACAATACCAACGCGTTCGAACCACGACTTGGCGTTAAGTTCAATGTTGCTCCCGACCAATACATCAATTTGGGAGCAGGTTTGCACAGTCAACTGCAACCTATCCCTGTGTACTTCCGTCAACACCGTTTGCCGGATGGCAGCACAGAATTGCGCAACAACAACCTGGGATTCAACAAGAGCGCGCACCTTGTGTTGGGCTACGACAACATGATCACCCCGCAATTCCGAATCAAGAGCGAGGTGTACTACCAATACCTGTACGATATTGCCGTGGATAATGACAGTTCGTCGTTTTCGATGCTCAACAGTGGAGTGGACTTTGGAATACCCTCTAATTCCGACCTGGTCAACGAGGGAACCGGCTACAACTACGGACTCGAATTTACCGCCGAGCGATTCTTTCATCAGGGCTGGTACGGTCTGGTTACTGTAAGTTTATTCACCTCTCGCTATGCAGGAAGCGACGGTATTGAGCGCAACACGGCGTTCAACGGCAACTACGTCACCAACGTGCTGGCGGGCAAGGAATGGTCGGTTGGAAAGCGAGCATTGCTGGGAGTTGATACAAAGTTTACCTACGCAGGAGGACGCCGCTACACGCCTATCGATCTGGAAGCCAGCGCCTTGGCCGGACAAGAAGTTCGTCCGGATAACCTCGCCTTCTCCGAGCAGTACAACCCTTATTTACGTTGGGATTTAAAGTTATCGTTCCGTTTTAACGGCAAGAGCATTTCGCAGCAGTGGGCACTTGACCTTCGCAATGTTACCGGACACCGTAATATTTTCATCCAGCAATACAACGCCCGCAACAACACCATTCAAAACCGCTATCAAATAGGGTTCTTCCCGGTGGTTTTGTGGAATATTTATTTTTAGGGGGTAGCGCATTAATGCAAGGATTTGTCCTGGAAAAGTCTAGGCGCAGGATTGGGAACAAGTTCAGTCCGCGAGTGGGCGCTTAGTAGGATCAATGGCACTAAGCACCATTGAAAGTAGCGAAGACCAAATGATCGATCTATTTCTGATATAGTCTGATAACTGGGATAGGGATTAGCCAGTGGTACCTCCTGAGGCTTGATTAGATCAAGGAGTAGCAGAAAATCAATGATTTCAGGGTGAAAACGAGTGCATGGGATTTCGTGAGATTATGAGGGCTGAGTTATTTGAAAAGAAAAGACCGAGCCATGAGCCCGGTCTTTTTTGCTTTACACATCCAAGGAAACCAACACCTCAGATGAAGCTTGTAATGGAATTAATTACGCCAAGTAGCAAATAAGCAATAGTTTTTCACTTTAAGCCAGTATTCAAAAGTAACCATACCTTCCAGTCATCTATTTTGCTTGTCGGATAACTTTCCCATTGGTTGATTTTGGATGAAAACTTGTCCATTTGCATTGAAATCCGGCAGTAGATATTGCCGAAATCGAGGAGATTCACGTTATCACTCACCGCATTTTCAGCGATTTACGCCCAAATCCACCCGCTAAATGGCTCCATTTTCGGGGTCTTTTGTATTGGAATCGCAGAAATCGGCATCCGACACCCGAAACGTTTTGAAAACACTGGACTACTCGCTATCTTTGCACCCCTTTTTTGGCCTCATTGTCTTATGAACGACGAAGTAAAAATATTTGCAGGCTCAGCCTCGGAGTATCTGGCAGCTGAAGTGGCGGCCTTGTACGGTCAGCCCCTCGCGGATGCTACCATCCAGCGTTTTAGCGATGGTGAATTCCAGCCTTCCATCGAAGAAACCGTTCGTGGAAAGGTGGTGGTTATTGTGCAATCTACATTTCCACCTTCCGACAATCTCATGGAGCTCCTGCTTATGGTTGATGCTGCAAAGCGGGCATCCGCCAAAAGAATTGTCGCCGTTATGCCGTACTTCGGCTTTGCGCGTCAGGATCGTAAAGACAAGCCCAGAGTAGCCATTGGCGCCAAACTGGTTGCCAACCTCCTCACTGCCGCAGGAGTGGATCGCATCATAACCATGGACCTCCATGCCGATCAGATTCAGGGCTTCTTTGAAGTGCCGGTAGATCATCTGTTTGCTTCTACTGTATTCCTTCCCTATATCGAAGGATTGCAACTGCCCAACCTGGTAATCGCTACTCCCGATACCGGTGGTACCAAGCGCGCGAATGCATACGCGAAGTACTTGCAGTGCGACCTGGCTATTTGCTACAAACAACGCAAAGTGGCCAATGAGGTAGAAAGCATGACCGTGATTGGAGATGTTGAGGGAAAAGACGTTGTGTTGATCGACGACATGATCGACACTGCCGGTACTCTTACTAAGGCTGCCGATATGATGATGGAACATGGAGCCGCCAGCGTGCGCGCCGTTTGCACCCATCCCGTGTTGAGTGGTCCGGCATACGAACGCATTCAGAAGTCGCAGTTGAAGGAATTGATTGTTACCAACAGCATTCCTCTCGACCCCAATCAGACTCAAGACAAAATCAAGGTGCTGAGTGTGGCTGACTTGTTTACACGTGTGCTCAAGAGCCTGGCCACCAACCAATCTATTAGTTCGAATTTTATTTTATCATAATTATAGTTTCAAATGAAAAAAGTATCATTGAGCGGCTCTCTGCGTGAGGGCGTAGGGAAAAAAGATGCTAAGGAACTACGTGCAAACGGTCGTGTACCGGCTGTTTTGTACGGAGGTGACACTCAAACTCACTTTCACGTTTCAAGCATTGAATTGGACAAGATTGTCTACTCTCCGGATGTGTTCCAGATTGAATTGGACATCAACGGAAAGAAGACTAAGGCCATTATCAAGGACTCACAGTTCCATCCGGTAACCGATAACTATGTGCACATTGACTTCCTCGAGTTGTTCGATGATCGCGAGGTAGTCATCAAACTTCCGGTACGTACTGTTGGAAACTCTGTAGGTGTGATTGCAGGTGGTGCCAAGATTATGAACTTCCGTAAACTCGCTGTTCGCGGATTACCGGGAGATATGCCGGACGATATCGTGTTGAACGTTGCCAAAATGAAAATCGGTGACGCCATCCGCGTTCGTGACATCTCAGTTGAAGGCTGTACCATCGTTCAAGCTCCAAGCGACGTTGTGGTAGCTATTAAAACGACTCGTGCTGCTATGTCTGCTGCGGCTGCATCTGCGTCGGGCGGTGACGAAGAAGAAACTGAAGAAGCTTCAGAAGAAGCAGCTGCAGAATAATTCATCGATCGTAACGGGCTATGAAGTACTTGATTGCTGGTCTGGGAAACGCCGAACCGAAGTACGATCATACCCGACACAATATCGGATTCGAAGTATTGGATGCCCTCGCCGGGGCATCCAATATTTCTTTTGAGCCCGACCGTTTAGCATCCGTTACCGAGTACCGCTACAAAGGCCGAATCCTGGTCATGATCAAGCCTACCACCTACATGAACCTTAGTGGTAAAGCTGTGGCCTACTGGATGCAAAAAGAAAAGATTCCACTCGAACGTGTACTGGTTGTTACCGATGATCTCGCTCTGCCATTCGGCAAAGTCCGCATGCGCGGCAAAGGAAGCGATGGAGGCCACAACGGACTCAAACACATTCAGGCTACATTAAACACTACGGAGTACGCCCGCATTCGCTTCGGAATTGGCAGCGAATATCACCGCGGACATCAAATCGACTACGTTCTTGGCACTTGGAGTGAAGAGGAGGCCGATCAACTGCCCGACCGTCTTAAATTGTGCTGTGACATGATTAAAGGGTTCGTAACCATCGGACTCAATCGCACCATGAGCGAATTTAACAACAAGTAGTCCGCCCTTTATTCATGGTCGTTCCCGACCTTTTGGCGTATGCCTGAGCAACTATTCCCATAAAATTAATGGGACATTTCTACTATTCTCTCGCTTTTCCCCCTATATTCGTTGCACTGAAAAACTGTTTTACTCACTCTTAACTACTATGAAGCTTCAATCTAATTTCGCTCGCGGCGGACTGGATTTCGCGCGGGCTTTGGCATCGGCACACCATCCTGAAGACAACGGGAAGGTAGTCAACAGTGCATTTTTCGCACGCACACATTCTAAAAACAAGGAGATTCAAGAAAACCGGAGCACTACCTAGCCCCGGCATTATTCTTTTATTTGGTTATATTGATAAATAAGGTAATAAGAGCTGCAAACGTGCAGCTCTTATTTTTTGTGGCAGTGCCATGTAAAACAGACACCGTGGCCTATTCATGCCAAAAATAAATGTGCTGGATAAATATCCCTGGACTGCAGTTTCACCATAAAACCGATGGTTGTTATTGCTACCTCACCAGATTGACATGTCCCACGAGCTTTTCTCTTCCCTCATAGGCATCGTAGTAGATAGTCCAGATATAGGTGTCGTTCTGGGCGTAGTATTGTCCGCCATTCACACTTCCGTCCCATACCTTGTCAATTGCATCCGAAGTGAAAATGAGTTCTCCCCATCGATTGCGGATTTCCATTGAAAAGCCCTGGATATTCTCCCCATAAGCCCGGAAAAAATCATTAATTCCGTCGCCATCGGGTGTAAAGGTGTTGGGCACGTACAGTGGGAAAAAGACTTCCACCCAAACGCTGTCTCTTCCTGTACAGCCGTTTTCATCCACGGTGTACAGGTAATACCACATGGATTCATCGGGCCAGATTAAGGGAGCCAGACAATCAGTACATTCGATGTAGAGATCGGGTTCCCACCAAAAATCAATTCCCTCGGCATATCCAAAAACCTGATCCTGTGTCAGCCACTCCAACTTGCGGTCGGGCCCGGCATCGGCTTCAGGCGCAGGAAGGACATGCACGTAAACCGAGGCCGTAGTCGTGCAGCCGTATTCATCGGTGACGTACACCGTCATGTCCATGGATTGAGGTGGGCTAACCTGAGTGATCGGTTCATCGTACGGATCGGCGTAGAGCGCGGGAGACCAGTAGTAACTTACGCCTCCACTGGCCCAAACAGGCATCCAGTCGCCCTCACATACCTGGCCGTCATCACCGGCCTGTGCATTGGGGTAAATCACGTTTACGGTCACCTGATCGGTACCTGTTCCGCAGGCGTTGGAGATGTCTACAAAATACGTGATGGTATCAGGTGGGGTGGCGATAGGGGTTTGCGAAGTCGGGTCGTCCAGATACAAAGCCGGATACCAATCCCACATGAAACCGGCTTCGGCCTGTAGCATAACAGAATTGCCTATGCAGATATTCTCGTCCGGATACACCTGGTCGCCGGGTGGATCGGTTATTACCGTAATGGTTTGACTGTCCTCTGCCACACATCCTTCGGCCGTGGTGACTTCAACGGTATACGTAGTGGTTTCCAGCGGAGTGGCATTGGGGGTTGCACTGTTTGGGTTGTTGAGCGTAGTGACGGGTGTCCAGGAATAACCCACCCCTCCGCTAGCCGATAGTTGGATCGTTTCGCCAATGCAAATCGTTTCGTCATTACCCATGGTAATGTTCGGAATCACAAAGTCAACGAACACACCAATGGTGTCGGATTCACAATCATTGGTATCCACTACGTAATAAGTGGTGGGCACATCAGGTGTAGCAACCGGGTTGGGAATATTGGTGGCGCTGAGAGTGGGGTCATTGATCCAGTACAGAGCCGGGGTTCCCGTAGCATTGAGTTGCACGGAAGCGCCCTCACAAATGGGGTCTACCGGGTCAATAATGGGGTTCACGCCCTGAAGTATTTCAATGTTGAGCCAGGCGGTATCAGGGGCAAGGCAGCCGGTGGCATCATTGACCACCAACATGATGTCCATCATACCAAAATCTTCATAATAATGCACAGGGGCAAATGAGGTTGAAGACTCTCCATCACCAAAGGTCCATACATAGTCCGTCCCGCCGGTTGAGTTGTTGATGAACTGCGCGGGCTGTCCCTCACATACCACGTCCGGACCGTCAATATCTATTTCGGCATGAATGCTACCCAGGTCAAACTTAAACACTCCCAGGTTGCAATTGGAACTTTCATTATCATCGCTCCAAGCCCCCGGTGTGTAGGGAAAATCATCATTGCCCCCGCAACCTGCGCATACCGCCTGATAGACTGATCCGTTTTTGTCAAACTTGGAGGTTCCTCCATCCACATGCTCCCGACTTACCGGTCCACCAAAAAACGTGGCGTACACCAGGTTCTCTGCATCGGGGGAAAGCACACACAGGTAAAAGTCCGACCCATCGGTGCTGGATTGATAGGCGTCGCCTGTTACAGGCATGCCAGTGGTGGTACTGGATGTGGCAGCGGAATTGTTGCTATTGGTTAGTCCTCCCCAACCCGAAAAATAAATTTGGTCGCACTCGCTCACCAAAAAGGCTGTGGGAGAAATGTCAATTTCGCCACTCCCCGTCCCGATCCGTGTGCTCCACAGCGCATCGCTTAAGTCGGCATTGTATTTTCGTATAAACTGACCCGAATTGTTGTTTTCATACACATTACCAAAGGTGCTGAATGCCCCGTCGGTCTGCCCGATTACATAGATGAAATCAGACGCGTCCATTTGCACAAAGTAGCATTGATCGTACCCCGTTGTTCCCACGTAGGTACAGCCACTAATTCCGGTGAGGGTTGAATTGAAAAGCGTGATATAGCCGTCGGTATCTCCGTTATGACTGGGGTCATCAGCGTTGTTGGTGGTGGGCAGATTATCGGATCTTGATCCCCCCGTAAGGCAATACTGGCCGTTGCTGTTAATCTGCACGGAGTATCCGCTGTCGGCACCATTTCCTCCAAAATAGGTGGAGAACTCCAGGTCCGACAAATCAGCCGAAAGTCGGAACAGTACGGCATCTGTAAATCCCCCTCCATAAGAAGTCTGAGGTGCCCCCGGAGTAGTTGGAAACTGATTGGAGTGCGTTGTGGATGCCACCACAATTCGATCCTGATCGTCAACAATTACTTCACCCCGGAAACTATCTCCATAATTGTAAAACAATCCGGAAGCCGTATTGAGTCCGTCGGTACCAAAGCCACCCACGTAGGTACAGCCGAGTAATCCGGTTCCGTTGGCGTTGAATTTCGCTACGTAGATGTCGCACCCATCAAGATGCGACGAGGGAATGAAAAAGCCTCCAAAACTGAATTCAGGACCTCCTACCAAATTGGGTTGGTAACTTCCGCCCGTAGTTGGGAAATCATCCGAACCGGTTTGGCCCATTACAATGTAGTTGTCCTGACTGTCGGCAATGATACTGTGCGGCATTTCCAAACCGCTTCCACCGAGGTAGGTGGAGTACAACAGACTGGTTCCCGAGGCATTGAATTTACTGATCGCCGCATCGCAATAGCTGGAGAACGCCGTATTGAAATTGGATTGAACGGCACCAGCAGTTGTGGGGTAGTTACTGGCAAACACGGCCGCCCCGGCTATGAGGTTCCCGTTGCTGTCGTCGGTGGCCGTGAACCCGAAATTACTCGCAGGAGATCCGATGTAGGAAGAGAAGGTCACTTCCGGGTCAATCACCAAGTCGTACTGTGGATCATACTCTCCCACGTCAAAGGAAACGATATTGCCATCGACGACCCATGCACAAGGTACTTCAACGAGACTGCCGCCTATGTATTGGTATGCATATGGTTGCAGTTCCTCCACATTGCCCAGACAAGTGTGTACAATCAACTCGCCGTTGACGATCTCAATGCCGTTGGTATGGAGGTATTCTGTGACGATGTCTGCCGGATTTCCACCGTTGCGCACGATCCAATCGTACTTGATTCCCTGATTGCGGGTAGTGATGCGCATGTCAATTCCCGAATACACCTGCTGCGCCACAATACGGTTGTATTCATAAGCTTCCGAAGCATGCTTCGAAGGATCATTTCCCACAAAGTAGTTAAAGTATACCCCACTGGGTTGTTGAGGTAGATCGATGTCGATGGTTCCCCCTACAAAGTGGATGTTGTAGACATGGGATTGAAGGAATTCCGGCGGTTCCGATTTGGCGGATGCCGGATGCATGAACTCGAAAAGGACAGGGTCCACCAGTTGAAAAGTGAAGCCCTGATCTTCTACAAAGCAAGCTCCTGAAGGGATTGGTGTGCGATAACGAACATGTTCAGGCCATTGACCTTTGTTTTCAACAAACCCATCTTGCGCCGGAGCATACAACCCCAGGCACAGCAACAAGGTGACGAAAACATGGTACCTTATTGGCATGACAAACCCAATCTATGCTTACAAGACGCATTTTTACCCCGAAAGGTTGAATGCACGTGTGAAGTTACAAAAACGCAGTGGTTCATGGAAAAGCAGAGGATTGAACTTTACGGCTGAAGCGAATTCTATTTGCCGAATGGCGCTTAATGGAAAACCTATGGAATTGCCCTACCTTGGACTTACTTTTGAACCGGAAAGTTCGTTGTAGGGTATACACCAAATGAGAAAGCACCATGAAGACAGCATTGATCATCGATGATATTGAAAACGCCCGCGTTTCGCTGCGCCGTGACCTGGGTGATTACTGTGAGGGAATTGACGAGATTTTCGAGGCCGATGGCGTGGTTTCGGGGGCAAAAGCCATCAAGGAGTACGACCCGGACATCGTGTTTCTCGATATTCAAATGAACGATGGCAGCGGATTTGACCTGCTGGAACTATTGCCCGAAATCCACTTTAAACTGATTTTCACCACCAGCTCCGACGAGCATGCGATTCAGGCATTTAAATTTTCGGCTGTGGACTATCTGCTAAAGCCCATTGATCCGTCGGAACTGCAAGAAGCGGTAAAAAAAGCGGCAGGTAACAATGGGAGTCTGGAGGCGCTGCGGACCAATATGGGCGGGAAGATAGAACGGCTGGCCCTTAACTCACAAGACAAGATCAAGGTGGTACGTGTCCCGGAAATTGTGCGGTGTGAGTCAACAGGTAGCTATACCCTGTTCTTTATGAAAGGAGGCGAGCAAGTCCTGGTAACCCGGACTTTGAAGGAGTATGATTCGCTGTTGTCATCACAAGGATTTATCCGTGTACACCAATCGCATCTTGTGAATCTGGATTACGTGCGGGAATTTGTGAAAGTAGATGGTGGCTACCTCGTATTGGACGATCGTTCGGAAATTCCGGTAGCAAGCCGCAAGAAGAGTCTGGTCATGAAGGTACTCTCTGAAATCGAATAAGCGAACCCCCCGGTAGCGGAATGGGGAGTTCGCTCATTGTATCGACTACACGCTGATGTACCCAACGGCACATTAGAACTGCATAGTTGTTGAGATGCGTATTTTAAACAATGACAAATTCTCTGAAGTTATTTCGAGAAACCATCTTTCCTTCTGCATTGTACTGCTCGGTAAAGGTTTTAGAGAATTGAGCCTTTCTTTTGGGATTCCACTTAAATTCAAATGCCTTCAAATCCGTCCCATTTTCTTCCACATAGTCAATCTCCTGCTGCTGGGTTGTTCTCCAAAAAAAGGGTTTTGCCAAAGTGAGCTTGTACTTGTTTTGTTTCATCCGTTCTGAGATCAGGAAATTCTCCCACAATGCACCTGTATCCGTTCGGAGATTAACTTCGTTCATCGCCCCAATGATTATATTTCTTATTCCATTGTCATAGAAATAGATCTTCCGGCCTTTCTTGATTTCATTTCGAACATTCCGACTATAACTCGGCAACCTAAAAATAACATAAGCCTGCTCCAAGACCGAAATGTACTTTTCAATGGTGTTCTTGTCCACTCCAACCAGCTGACTAAGCTCATTATAGTTGACCTCACTTCCTACCTGTAGCGCAAGGGCACGAACCAGTTTGTCCAAAACGTCGGGCTTCTTAATTCCAGTATAGGCGAGTATGTCTTTGTACAGATAGCTGTTGGCAAGCGTTTGAAGTATCTCAATCTCCTCTCCCGGATTGTTGATTACATCAGGATACATTCCAAATCTGAGTCGATCTTCAAGTTGACTTTCTGCAACAAGATGCCCCTTGTTGTTCTCAAATTCCTCCCAGCTGATGGGAAACATCTCATATTCCCATTTCCTGCCGGTCAAAGGTTCATTCAATTCATTAAAAAGTGAAAATGAAGAAGAACCGCTGATCCACAATTGAACTTCCGGAAACTGATCCACGATGATCTTCATGGTCAATCCAATATTGTTGATGCGTTGTGCTTCATCAATGAAGACCGTCTTCTTATTTCTAAGTAGAACTCTTATCTGCTCCGTATTCGGTGTGTCGAGTTGTTCTCGAACAACAGGGTCATCGCCATTAAAAAACGCATAATCAACGCCCTCCAGATATTTTAAAATCAGTGTTGTTTTTCCCACTTGCCTGGGACCTATGATCATTATGGCTTTACCACGTCCAATTTTTCCGTGAATCCTATCGCTTAGTGTTCGCTCAATCATAAGCGTAAATATAGCCCTAATTCACTAAATATTATAATATTACGTGAATTGATTCACTTATTATTATGAGTTCGCAGTCTGATTGCCTACGACGTTCACCATTTGGCGCATGCCTGAGCTTTCTAATAGTCCGTGACTTTGAACTCCGTACGACGGTTTTCTTCATGAAGCTCATCGCTGCACTTTACGCCATTTTCACAGGTGTTGAGCAGGATCTCTTCTCCATATCCCCTATACGTCACACGATCCTTGTTAATGCCCTGATCAATAAGGTACTCCATAGCCGCTCTTGCGCGTTTTTCGGATAATTTCTGATTGTAACTAGCAGATCCGCGGGCATCGGTATGCGAACCCATTTCGATTTTCATAGTGGGGTTGTCGCGAAGCAAGTCCACGATTTTGTCGAGTTCAACTGCAGCATCCTTTCGAATATTGGCCTTGTTGTAATCGTAATGAATATTCTCGATGCGGATCCCTTTGTTCAGAACGATGGCTTCCATGTCGAGATCCACAAACTTGTTGATGTCGATAATCCCGGGCTCCATATTCAATGTGCTGAACCGACCGGTTTTAGCAAAGTACCCTTCCTTCTCGAAGCGGATATCATAGTCGCGATTTTTCTCGAGCTTGAAGAGCACGGCCCCCAGCGAATTGCTGAAAAGGGAAGTCTTTTCGCCTGTTAGCTTGTCGGTGAGTGTGACCATTACATCTTCCACAGGCTGGAGGGAGATGCTGTTGCGGATCTTACCCTGAGCTGACCATCGCAATGGTTCCAGAGGCACCGTTCCCACGTCAATTGTACCGTCGGGATTGTTGCATGGCGTGTGAGATGAAGTGTAGTTGGTCCATTGATCACCATTGGTTATATGCACGTGGTAGTTGCACTGCGAGCGATCGAGTTCAAAGGTGAAGCTCCCGTCATCGGTCAATGTTGCGGTTTCCAGTGTGGTGCCACTTGCGTCGATGAGTTGAACTTCCGCTCCCTGGAGTGGATTGCCGGTTGTGGCATCAACTACCAATCCCGACAGCGCCAACGACTTACGGGGAGTCATGGTGAAGAAATAGATGTCATCCTTCCCGTTGCCCTCCAGTCGATTGCTGCTGATATAGCCCTGAGAACGTTCCTGATTTACCAGAATCCCAAAATCATCTGCGCTGGAGTTGAGTGGATACCCCAAGTTCTCAACGCGGTAGAAAAATCCTTCTTTCTGCGCAGCTTCAAAAACATCGAGACCTCCCAGACCAGGCAGTCCGTCGGAAGAATAAAACAGCGTTCCGTCGGGATGAATGAAGGGGAACATTTCGTTGCCCTCCGTATTAATTCCCGGACCCAGATTCACCGGTGAGGTCCATTCGCCATTCACCATGCGGCACATGTAAATATCTGTACCTCCAAATCCACCTTCCTTGTCGGATGCAAAGTAGAGTCGCGTTCCATCAGCACTCAGCGTGGGGTGTCCGGTGGAATATTGATCGGAGTTGTAGGGAAATTCTTCGGGTTCGCTCCAGGCGTTGTTGTTCCATTCAGACACGTAGATTTTCAGTTTGGTCACATTATCATACGACCGCCCTTTGACGCCATGAAGGAAGTTGTTTCGGGTAAACATCATGGTTGTTCCGTCGGCCGAGAAAGTGAGGGGTCCTTCATGAAAGCGGGTGTTTATGGGTCCGTTGAAGAGTTCAGGATTGCCTAGGCCTCCATTGTCATCGATTGTTGAAACGTACAGATCAAGAAAAGGCTCATTGGTCCATTTGAATGTACGCTTCACCGACGCCCGTTCATTGCGCGAAGACACGAAGATGAACCGGTCGTTGAGTAATGCCCCGGGGAATTCGGTAGCCGCAGTGCTGAGGTTGGTATTCTCGACCGTGAATCGTTCGGCCTGAGCCATAATTTCGTCGATGTAGTCCTCATCTTCCATTTGGAGCTGTACACGTCGATCGGTTTTCACGGCTTCGTGGTATTCCTTCATGACCCGGTCGGCTTGTTCGTACTTTCCGTTGCTTTTCAGCGATTCGGCGTACATGTACAAATCCTCAGGGTTCCAGCTGTTTTCGGTAACACGCGCGAAGTATTCCTCGGCCATTCCGAAATCCCGCACTTTCCAGTATGAATAGGCCAGATTCCGAAGCACTTCCGGATCATCTACGCCATGGTCATCGAGTTTCTGATACACTTCAATAGCATCGGCATAGGCCATGTCCTCGTATAGATGGTGTCCTTTTCGGATTTGACCTCCCTGCGCTGAAGCCAGGACGGTCGTTGCTATAAGGAGTATGGTGCAAATATTTTTCATCTGTGCAGTTTTTATGCGTTAGAAGAAACGGGGTGATATGATGCCGTCTTTGCGGAATCGGAAGTCATAACTCACCATAATTTCGTGTGATCCGGAGGTGAAGTTGCTGAGCTTACTCAGCGTGTAATCGTAGGAATATCCCAGTCGGAGCTGATCGGTAATTTGGTAAGACAGCAGGGCTCCTGCAGCATCGCCGATGCGGTAAAATCCGCCAATCCACAACACATCATCAAACAGGATATTTCCGGTGAAATCAGCACTGACAGGAGATCCTGCCACGTACTTCAGTTGAAATGTAGGTTTGAATTTGATGACCGGGTGCACGTTGAATACCATGCCTCCTATCACAAAAAAGTGACGCTTTTCCTTACCAATGCTCACCACCTCATCGGTGCGGGACAGGTCGTTTTCGATCAGTTTTGGGGTAGAAAACCCTAAAAAATGACGGTCAGACCACCAGTACAGGCTAAACCCAAAGTTGGGCAGCGGACGTGTGGTAATGTTTTGTGAAAAAGCGATATCATCGGCATCCGTTCCTTCCAGGTCGGCCAATCCGGCTTTGAACAAGTTGAGTCCGGCTTTTACCCCAAAGGCCAGTCGCGACCGGTGAGTAACGCGAATGCGGTAAGCCACATCTCCCATGATCGAGGTGTTGCGCACAGGCCCCAATTGATCATTGATTACCGACAAGCCGAGGCCTATGGCATCATTCGTAAGCGGACTGTGAATGGCAAGGGTTTGTGTACGCGGACGGCCTTCCATGCCCAGCCATTGTTCGCGAGCGAGCAGGGTCACATTGAGCATGTCCCTCGATCCTGCATAACCGGAATTCACCGCCAGGGTATTGAAGAAATACTGCGAAAATTGGGGGTCTTGCTGACCATTTCCCTGAATTGCTATCCAGCAAATGCTGAAGAGCAACGTCAGTCGTTTTATGGTTGTTGTCGCCATAATGGAATCGTTTAGTTTCGTTTGATGTAAAGGAATCCTTGAATGGGTTGCATTCCGTCAACTCCGGTTTCTATGATGTAGTAATAGGTGCCATCCGGCAAATGGGAAGCCCCTTTTACATTGCCTTCTCCGCTAAAATCATTTCGATAAGGCGATGCCGTATACACGGGTGTTCCCCATCGATTGAAAATGGTTACCGACGCATCGGGGAAGTCGGACAGGTAATCAATGACCCAGGTGTCGCCATCTCCATCGCCATTGGGGCTGATTCCTTGCGGAATCTCGGTAATGTCGTTGCAGGAGTCCGCATCCTGGAAATCGGGAGTGCCGTCATTGTCACAATCTCCCAATGCTTCTTCACCTTCATCCAGTCCGTCGGGAATACCGTCGCCATCGGCGTCAGGATCCTGGTAATCGGGAATACCATCGTTGTCGGTGTCAACCGGATTGTCAGGATCTTCGCCTGCCTCATCTTCATCTGAAATGCCATCGTCGTCGGAGTCGGGATCCTGGTAATCGGGCGTACCGTCATCGTCGGTGTCAACAGGATTACCCGGGTCGTCCCCGGCTTCTTCTTCGTCGGAAATACCGTCGTCATCCGAATCTACGTCCTGGAAGTCAGGGTCGCCATCTTCATCAGTATCCACCGGATTGTTAGGATCATCTCCTGCCTCATCCTCGTCGCTCATCCCGTCGCCGTCGGAATCTTCATCCTGGTAATCAGGAGTGCCGTCGTTGTCGGTGTCGAGTGGAGTGGGGTTGTCGCCATTCTCCACGCCATCCGGGATGGTATCATTGTCGGAGTCTTCATCCTGAAAATCCGGAGTGCCATCTCCGTCGGTATCGGTGGGATTTTCACCATCTTCTCCGGCTTCCGTTTCATCCGAAATACCGTCATCGTCAGAATCATCATCGAGGTAATCGGGCGTGCCATCGTCATCGGTATCCAGGATCGTTGGCTCGCAAGGATCTTCATAAGTCGCCTCTGCTTCCAGCCAGTCGGGAATCGAGTCGTTGTCGGAATCAGTATCCAGGTAATCCGGAATGGTATCCCCGTCAGTGTCCGTGTTCTGGTCAACACCTTCCATTGAATCGGGTATGCCATCGGCATCTGAATCAGCCGGAGTTACCGCAATAATCACTTGCGCTGTATCACACAGCGCGGGCAACGCATTGTCACAAACCACATAGGTGAGGGTATCGTACCCGCAATATCCCGATGGGGGGAAGTACGTAATGGTGCCGTCGTCGTTTATAACCACCTCACCACCCGATGAGGCCTCCACTTCAGTAATCTCCAGGTCGTCACCGTCGGGGTCAGTGTCATTGTCGAGTACTTCCACCGTCGTGTCCGTACCGTTGTCAGTAGTGGTCTGGTCATCTTCAGCCAGCGGCGGGTCGTTGACAGGAAGCACATTAATGATGGTCAAAACCGTGTCGCACAATCCGTCGTTATCGCAAATCACCACTTGCAACGTGTCGTTTCCGAAATAGTTCTCCTGAGGAACATAGGTGAAACAGGTATCAGCCGGATTGTCTTCATCGGTGATCATACCGGGATCAAGGGTATTGACCGAAAAGGTCGAACTCCAGTCAAATGCTGCTCCTGCTCCATCCACATCAACCACCTGAAAACACACTTCCAATGGAGTGTCTTCGTCGGTGGTAAGGGTTTCACCTATAATTTCATCGTTTTCATTGGGAAGGTCATTCGCAAAGGTGACTATCGGCGGATCATTGATTGGCGTTACTTCCACTACGACCCAGGCAGTGTCGCACAATTGCGGAGTACCGTCGTCGCAAATAACATATTCAAACTGGTCGGTTCCGTTGAAATCCTCGTTCGGGATATACGTTACCGTTCCATCATCATTGACCACAACTGTGCCGTTTTCAGGATCGGTAATCACGTCCAGCGTGGTATTGTCCAGGTTGTCCCCCTCGTCGTCTCCGTCGTTTTCGGTTACGGCAATATCAATCTCGACCTCTTCTTCTGTCACAAGTGAATCATCGGTGGCAAAAGGTGGATCATTGACCGGGTTCACGGAAATCACAACACTGGCTGTATCGCACAATCCAGGCGACGGATAGCCATCGTCGCATACTTCGTAAACGAAGCTGTCTTCACCATTGAAATCGGTATTGGGTGTATAGATCACCATACCTTCTTCGGTGATTTCCACGGTTCCGTTCTCGGGTTGATTGACAATCGTAATTGAACCGGAATCTATATTACCATCAGGATCAAGAGGGTCACTGTCGTTGACAAGAATGTCAATAGTAACAGGAGTCTCTTCATCGGTACCTTCATTGTCTCCCCATGCTTCCGGCTCATCGTTTACCGGAAGTATAGTGACAAGCACAAATGCGCTGGCGCAGTTGCCGTCGAAGTCACAAATCGAGTATTCGAACTGGTCTGTACCGTAGTAATTGGGGTCGGGTACGTAGGATGCGGACCCATCAGGATTCATAACGATTGAACCGTGTTGCGGCTCCACATTGATGGTGCACGTTGATGGATCAATATTGTCTTGTGGATCGGTGTCGTTGTCGAGAATAGTGAGCAATGCTTCCTCATCTTCATACATCTCGTAGCTATCGTCGGAGGCAATGGGCGCGTCGTTGTTGATGGTGATCCAAACAACTGCCTCATCGCAAAGTGCGGGCAACGGATTACCGTCGTCGCATACCATGTAGGTGTAAGAGTCTTCCCCTTCGAAATCGGCGTTGGGAGTGTATGTTATGGTTCCGTCTTCGTTGATTTCAACTGAACCGTTGGCAGGTGGAGTAACAATAATCAATGTACCGGCATCAATGGAGCCTGCAGGATCAAATACGTCAGAATCATTTTGCAGCACCATTGTGGTGACGGCAGTATTCATTTGTGTATTCTCGAAATCATCTTCCGCAACCGGAGCATCATTTACCGGATCAATCATGATAGTTACCGTAGCTTCGTCGCAAAGCGCTGGCAGCGGATTTCCAGAGTCACACACTTCGTAGGTGAACACATCGCTTCCATTGAAATTCTCGTCGGGAGTATAAGTCACCGTGCCATCGCCATTAACCACAACCGTTCCGTTGGCGGGTTCATCGGTGATCGTGACCGACGTGTTGTCGATTCCACCGGCAGGATCGTCGTCATCGTTGTCGTTGTCGAGGATGTCGATGGTGACGTCGGTATCTTCATTGGTAGTGGCCACGTCATCATTTGCCGTAGGCGCATCATTGACCGGATTCACGACCACTGTTACCGTGGCCGTTTCACAGGCTCCTTCATTGTCGCATACCTCGTATTCAAAGGTGTCTGTTCCGTTGTAATTCTCGTCGGGAGTGTACGTGATGGTGCCGTCTTCATTGACCGTAGCGGTTCCATTGGATGGCTCTTCACTGATGGTCACCGAGCCCGTATCGAGGGTCCCATCGGAGTCGGAGTCATTGTCGAGAACGTCGAATGTTCCTTCGGTATCTTCATCAATCGTGTACGAATCGTCGGCTATGGACGGACTATCGTTGACCGAGGTGACGTTGATTTCCACGAGGGCTTCGTCGCACAATGCCGGCAGCGGATTGCCCGTGTCGCACACTTCGTAGGTGAAGGAATCGGTTCCGTTGAAGCCTTCATCGGGCGTGTAGGTCACCGTGCCATCGCCATTAACCACAACCGTTCCGTTTGCGGGTTCATCGGTAATGGTGACCGACGTGTTGTCGATTCCACCGGCAGGATCGTCGTCATCGTTGTCATTGTCGAGGATGTCGATGGTGACGTCGGTATCTTCATTGGTAGTGGCCACGTCATCATTTGCCGTAGGCGCATCATT
>JAGQVX010000065.1 GCA_020437755.1 Flavobacteriales bacterium | reverse complement strand
TCTTGTGGGATTTTATTTTTGGGTGACAGGTTGAGAGTGAAAACGCTGGGGAGTAAGTTGCGGGTGAGGCAAGCGATTATTTCATCGCGGGCAGGGATTGGGGGGTGGAGACGCTGGGGGTACGAAGCGGATGAGGCAGGCGATTATTTTATCGGGGGAAGTGGATTGGGGGGTGGAGACGCGATGAATCGCGTCTGTACGGGGGGAATGAATCGTGCTCTTGCCGATGGGGATGCGGGAGGGGGCGGATGCGGGGGCTAATGCACACTTAAAGGGTGCAGATGATGGTGTCGTATACAGCGCCATACCCTACCCAAACGCCTAGACCTCCATTGATATTGGAGCGGACGTTGGCGGGGACGGCCAAGGGGCTGCCGGAGTTTCCTGCTTGCACTTCGAATGTGGAAAAGAAATTATACGCGTCCCGGTCGATGACGCAACCGCGAACGGCGATGGTGTCGCCTACCTTGAAGAATCCTCGTTCTATGTTTCTGTCGTCTTCCTTGGTGCTGTTGGGCAGGTCTCCGCGGTAGTATGCAAATTTGAAGCTTAGTCCGTTGAAGAACTCGTCATCGTATGACGAGCCCAAAGGCGCTATGTACGTGAGGTCTTTTTGTTCACCGGCATTCTCGCTCCATTCCGGGTAGCGGTTAATGCGTTTGGCAAACCACCGGTAGGCGTTCCCGGCAGTATCCGGATCGGTTAGGATGGCCCAGGCAAAGCCGAGCGAATCAGCAGCCGGTTCAAACCAAACGCTGTCCAATTGCACAAGATTGTTGATTTTGGTGCGTGATGTCAGTACCTCGTCTTCCACCTCAATCACCAGATCGTAAACGGTATTGACCTGCCCTACCATCAATGGATTCAAGGTGCTGTATGCACAAATATCAAGCGAGGCCAATAGTTCCACACTCAGTCCGGTAGCTTCCTCAATTAAGGGAAGCAATTCTTCCGGAAGATCCGAAGTGCAAATCTCATCAAGCTCAACCGTGTTTCCTCCGCCGGTTATGGTCACCGTGGCGCCCTTTACGAAAATAGATTCCAGCGTAGCCAGATCGGTAGGCTCAAAGTATCCTTGCGTGCGCGTGATAATAATAATGGGAGGCTGTCCCTGCTCAATACTCCCTTCCACTACAAGCTTCGACTCCACAGGGGGGAGTTCGATTTCTACCTCCTTAGTGCACGCGGAAAGCATAGCCAGAAGCCCGAAAATCACCAATATGAGAAGCCGATTGTTCATCATTGCAATATTAACCAATTGCGAGGTGAAATGTTCGGCGCATTCGGTTGAATATCTGCCCCTACTCCACAAAATGCAGCGAGCGGATCTGGAAACGGGCTTGGGGATGAATGGACAAATGATCCTATTCACACTTCCCAACAAATGCAAACCACCCGCACGAAAACATAGCCACAGGGCGTTGAGTATGTCGCAATTTGTCTACTTTTGCGCCACCCAAAGGGAGCTTTGACACACGAGTCACAGCGAAACTACTTGCAAATGATAGAAGTAAAGGAAACCAGCGACGTTCAAGCCGTCCAATCGGTCATCGACCAGTTGTCGAAATTCGACCATGAACAAGTCCTATTTTGTCAGGACAAAACAACCGGATTAAAAGCCATCATCGCCATTCACAACACTGTTCTCGGACCTAGTCTGGGCGGTACGCGCATGTGGGCCTATAAGACGGAGACAGAAGCGTTGACCGACGTTCTCCGTTTGTCGCGCGGTATGACCTATAAGTCGTCCCTCGCCGGACTCAATCTGGGCGGTGGAAAGGCGGTGATTATTGGCGATGCGCGCAAGGACAAGAGTGAAGCACTCTTCCGTCGTTTCGGGAAATTCGTGAATAGTCTGGCAGGTAAGTACATTACCGCTGAAGATGTAGGTATCACCACCCGCGATATGGAATTGGTAGCTCTTGAAACCGAGCACGTAGCCGGTTTGCCCGAATACATGGGTGGAAGCGGCGATCCTTCTCCGGTAACTGCCTACGGTGTATATATGGGTATGAAGGCATCCGCCAAACAACAATACGGTTCTGACAGTCTGAACGGCAAGAAAGTTATGGTTCAGGGCGTGGGCCACGTTGGGGCAACCCTTGTGGACTACCTCGTGAAAGAAGGCGCTCAGGTCATGATTTCAGATATTTTCGAAGACAGTCTGAAGGCCATTACCAACAAGCATTCGCAAGTGCAGGTAGTTGCACTCGACCAGGTGTATGATGTAGATATGGACATCTATGCGCCATGTGCATTGGGAGCAACTGTAAACGACGATACAATCAATCGATTGAAGTGTTCAATCATTGCCGGAGCGGCCAACAACCAGCTTGCTGATGAAACCGTTCACGGCAAAGTGGTTATGGAAAAAGGTATTGTTTACGCACCCGACTACTTGGTGAATGCCGGAGGAATTATCAATTGCTACTGGGAGGTTATTGGCTACAACCGAGAAGCAGCAATGAGTCAGACGGAAGAAATTTACAACACTGCCCTTCGCATTTTCGCGAAATCGGCAGATGAGCAAATTCCGACTTATCTTGCAGCCAATCAATTGGCTGAAGCACGAATTGAGGCAATCAAACATGTTCAATCATCGTTCTGATTGCAACCCTTAAAACTGGTAACTAAAGATCCATCCCTGAATTATGCTTAACCGCAGGCAACTGAGAATTAAAGTGCTCCAAATCCTCTACGCTTTTTATCAAAGTGAAGATCGTGATTTGCCGGCATTCGAAAAACAGCTCCTCTTCAGTATTGACAAGGCGTACGAAATGTACATCTACTTGCTTTTGCTCATTGTAGATATGCAGCGTCATGCCATTGAGAAGATTGAAGCCGGATTGCAAAAGCGTTTGCCTTCGAAAGAAGACTTGCATCCCAACACTAAGTTTGTGACTAACGCGCCATTGCGTGCGTTGGCTAACAGTAAGATCCTGGCCAAAACCGCTGAGCAAATGAGCATCAGCATGGTTGACGAGCCGGACTTGACGAAGAATATCTTCCGTCACCTCGTGGAAACCGAGGAGTACAAGGAATACATGGCTTCGGAAGAGCGTGGGTTTGCTCACGACCGACTTTACTTGCTAAAATTCTTCAAAAAGCACCTGATCAACGAGGAATCACTTCATGATTACTTCGAGGAAAAGAGCATCTACTGGAATGACGATCTCGATATTATTGCCAGCATGACAATAAAGACGGTCAAGTTGATCGAAGAGGACTCCAAAGACATCACCCTTTTGCCCTTGTGGCGTGATGAAAAGGATGAAAAAGGATTCCTGCTCAACTTGTTTCGCAACACCGCCATGAAAGGGGAAGAATTCGGGAAGCTAATCGACGAGAACGCCGCCAATTGGGATACGGACCGCATAGCTCTCATGGACATGATCCTTATGAAAATGGCCATTGCTGAGGCAACTACAATGCAATCGGTTCCGATTAAGGTGACGCTTAATGAATACATCGAACTTTCGAAGTACTACAGCACGCCCAAGAGCAATGGTTTCATCAACGGCCTCTTGGATCAGGTATTTTCGAAAATGCAGGACGATAAATCCATCAAGAAAGTAGGACGTGGCCTTGTTGAATAAGCATACCGTATTTTTTGGGGCTTGCCTTCTTGCCAGTACTCTCGTTTCGTGCGGAAATGGCGATGAGGAGGTTTCTACGAACATGATCAACATCGTTCCCGGGAACAATGTAGACCTCTCCGAGCTTCCACAAATCGCCTTTGCGGATACTGCTTTCAACTTTGGACGCATCGCCGAAGGAGAAAAGGTCAAGCACACGTTTGAATTCACGAATAATGGCAATGCCCCACTCTTGATCTCACGCGTGGAGCCATCATGTGGATGCACCATTGCAAAAGACTGGTCAACAGCACCTTATCAGCCGGGTGAGTCCGGCGTGATTACCATAGAATTTGACTCCGACAAGCGTCCGGGTCATCAGAAAAAGACAATTGATATAATTACCAATGCCGTTCCGGCCGTTCGACGGGTATACCTCGAAGGAGACGTTGCCGGACCGCAAACCGAACACTAGTAAATGATGTTTCAACTGCTTACTATTCTTGCTGAAGACGGAGCACCTGCCGGAGGCGGCTGGTCTTCGATGATCTTTATCGGATTGATGTTTGTCGTGATGTATTTCTTCTTCATCCGTCCGCAACAGAAAAAAGCCAAGGAAGCCCAAAAATTTCGTGAAGCACTCACCAAGGGAGCACGCGTAGTGACCATTGGTGGTATTCATGGTAAAATTCTCGATATCGACGATAAAACCGTTTTGTTGCAGTGTGACAGCGGCAAACTCCGTGTTGAGAAAAGCGCCGTTTCTGCCACTTCGAGTGTTGAAGAGCAAGAGATCGCCGCTAAAGCGTGATCGAAGCTTCCCCTTCAATTTTCCCAAAATAACCTACCTTTCGCCGCATGGAAGGAATGGATTCATCCCGCTCACCGCGCCAGGGTGGATTGCTGAGTAGCAAAAACCGGGGACGCATCAAAGTCTTCGTTATTTGTCTGCTGATTTCCACATTCATCTGGTTCACGCGGGCGCTCAGTGAAAACTACGAGAGCCAGCAAGGCGTACCCGTGGTCCTTTCCGGCTTGCGTACCGACTTTACGGTGGGAAACGATATTCCTTCTCATATTCAGTTGTCGCTGGAATCGCACGGTTTTGGCATGATTGGCGAGGCGTTTTCGGGGCATAACGACACCTTGTTTCTGGACTTGAGTTACGTTTCCGCTCCCGGACAATACACAGTAGGCATTCAGAAAATTCGACAGGCGGCTGCCGCCTTGTTGGGTAAAGAAGTCGAAATCACGAGCGTTCAGCCCGAAACGTTTGCTGTAATGGTAGTTAAGAAGGCGACTAAGCGCGTAGCCGTGGAACCTTTGATCAATGCCGATGCCGACGAAAACCACTTCCTCGGCAGGGCACACACGCTACCCGACTCCATCACAGTACAAGGCTCTGAATCACAAATTCTACAGATTAACAGCCTGCTCACCTCCCCTATCAATCTTTCGGGTCTGCGTCGCTCCGATACGCTCGAGGCAGGCATTTCCTTTCCTCCGGGCATCTCCGCCGAGGTGCAGTCTGTACGGGTAGTCATACCGGTAGATGAATACACCGAGAAGCAATTCACCTTGCCCATTAGTGCCCCCCTGCATCCGGAATACACCATCAAAACCTATCCCGATTCGGTGAACGTTTCGTTTCTGTGCGGACTTCAGGAGTACGAAATGATCCAATCGGATATGTTTCAGGCTTCTGTCGAACTTCCGGAAGTGGGCAAACTTGAGGATGCTTATAAACTCAATGTGGTTCTCAACCGACAGCCCGATCAAATCAGCCGAATCACGCTGAACCCTTCGCGAGTGGAGTTCGTCTTGCTGGAAAAGTAATGGTTACTCATCCAATTCGCACACACAGCGCACCGGAAATTTCCTTCGGGCGTTGACCACATTATGATTGTGGAGCTCATGCTTTTCGCCAAACAGGTGCCAGTGCGTTATATACCCATCTTTAAGTTCGGCATCGATCCAAAAGGTGTTTTGTGTTCCAAATCGTCCATATTCGCCATTATCATGCCTACCGCATAGTTGAATGTGCAGCGTATCAGTAAGGTTTAATTTCCCTTTGCGATCCATTTTTATAAGTGCCTTTACTTCAGCTTCAGTGGGCAGTCTCCAACCATCCGGGCATACGCCAAATGCTTCCTCTACCGGGTAAAACAAGCCGCACGATTCACAGTCATCTTCAGCGCCGACAGGCCAGTTAACCGCCTGAGGACTCCGATACCGAAGGTTCTCGGCAGTCCATTGCAAGTTGTTGATGGTTACCACCTGGTATTGTTGCCCATCTCTTGAATCAGTGAGGGTTTGGGATTGTGGCAAAAACAGATAAAGGAGAAATGTCAGATAAATCATGAGTTAAGCGTTTCACAGAACCTCACCAGTCGGGAAGCAAATTGCTCCCAGGAGTGCTCTCGCTTATAAAGACGTATGTTTTGTCTAAAACGCTGCTCTGCGTCGCTCTTAAAATATGCCCCAACCGCTTCAGAAATCAGTCCCGCATCCGGGCGATCGACGAGCAGACCGTTTTCATTGTGGTGAATGGCTTCTGACAGTCCCCCCACGTTGGTCACGATCATGGGCAGGTCAAAGTGAAACGAAATCGACGCAATGCCGCTTTGCGTGGCCGATTTATAGGGCAGCACACACACATGCGAAGCGCAAAAGAATGCAGGAACTTCGTCATCGGATATGTATCTTCTAAATAGGTGTATCCTTTCACGGTTGGGGTTTTCGTCGATCTGTTTTTGATATTCATCAAATGCAGAATAGGACTCCCCCGCAATAACCAGTTGGTAGGTGCTATCCAATTTGGCGAATGCCTGAAGCAAAACATCCAATCCCTTGTATTCACGGATAAATCCAAAGAAAAGCAGGGTTTTCTTGAGCGGATCAATACCCAACTGCACACAGGCCGTTTCTCGTTCCAAAGGTTGTCCGAAATGCGTATACACCGGATGCCCTATAATCTCAATGCGCCGGCTGGGGGGCTGAAGCGACAGTAAATCGCGCTTCACTGCTTCCGTCATTACGATATAACCATCGACATGTTTGAGCAGATAGCGCGTGAACGGGCGGTCGAAAAAGCGCTTTTCGTGCGGAATGGCATTGTCCACAATCGCAACGACTTTTGTGCCAGGCTTCATCAGGCGCGCTACCGTGCCCATTGCCGGACCGAAAAACGACATCCACAGGCGAACGATCAGCACATCCGGACCAAAATCGTTGATCTCACGTGCTGTTTTTCGATACGAAAGCGGATTGATCGAATCCAGCGTACGCAAGGCTGGAATAGGATCGGCAGAATCATCATCGGTTACTGTTTGCGTTTCGCCGGGGAACAGAAAATCAGGATACTGCCGCGTGAAAGTGTAGGCTTTAACATCGTGCTCCTTCTCCAACTCACGGTAGAGTGACGCACCAAACTGTGCAATACCACCCCGAAACGGGTAAAAAGCTGAAAGAAGAGCAATTTTCATTCGATCCTTTGAAAAAATCTCCGCACATCCTTCAGGAATTCGCGGCACAGGGCCAAATGTACAAGATGCAGACGAAAAAGAAGGATTCCGCAGGCATTCAAAAACAGGAACCCAAAATCAGCCATGCAGAGGTACGTTTCGGCCTTGATCGTGGGGGCAAAATCACTACATTTATCGGCCAAACCGAATTGTGCTTATGACCTATACCAAGCAGCCATCCATACTTCAAGCCATTGCGCCCATACTATTGCTCATTGCCCTCCTGGGGCTCAATGTGTGGTATTTTGGAGAAGACTCCTCATATGGCCCGAATCAGATTGCGCTTCTCCTTTCGGCGGGAGTTGCGGCATTGGTAGGCTTGCGAAACAGCGTATCCTGGGATACGGTATACGACGGCATCGTGGAAAGCATCAGTTCGGCTATGGGAGCCATTATTATTCTGCTTCTTATTGGCGCGCTGGCCGGTACCTGGTTGATGTCGGGAATAGTGCCGGCCATGATCTACTATGGACTGCATGTTCTTAATCCCACTATATTCCTGTTTGCCGCTTGCATCGTTTGCGCCGTAGTTTCACTTGCCACCGGATCATCATGGAGCACAGTAGCCACTGTGGGAATAGCCTTGATGGGAATTGGCACCACGCTGGGAATTAGTGAGGGATGGGTAGCCGGTGCTGTAATCTCCGGAGCCTATTTTGGCGATAAGATGTCGCCCCTTTCCGACACCACCAACCTCGCTCCTGCTATCGCTGGGACCGACTTGTTTACGCATATCCGACACATGTTCTGGACCACTGTTCCATCCATCAGTATTTCGCTCCTCGTATTCCTTATTGCCGGATTCTTTTTCAGCGGAAATACCGATCAAGAACAGGTCGACGTTTTGCTCAATGCTATGCAAGAGAAGTTTCATATTTCTCCCTGGTTGTTTATTGTACCCGCTTTGGTCATTGTGCTGATCATCAAAAAAGTACCGGCGATTCCGGCATTGCTTGCCGGTAGTTTGCTTGGCGGTGTTGCGGCCATCATTTTCCAACCCGACATTGTACGGGAGATTGCAGGGATGGACTCAGGATCGTACTTCGAGGCTTCGTATGTTGCCCTTGTCAAGTCAATGGCACTCGAAACCGGCGTGGTTACGTCCAATGAAACCGTGAATGATCTCCTTTCCGCCAAAGGCATGGAGGGCATGATGAACACCGTGTGGCTCATTGTGTGTGCTTTGAGTTTTGGCGGGGCAATGTACGCTACCGGTCTGCTCAAACGCATGACGGATGGAATCTTGTCGGTAGTTAATTCTGCCGGATCACTAATTGCCGCGACTGCTGGTACTTGTGTGTTCTTCAACTTCACGGCTTCCGATCAATACCTGGCTATTGTAGTCCCCGGTAAGATGTATGCCGATGCGTTCAAGAATCGCAACCTGGCTCCCGAAAACCTAAGCCGAACATTGGAAGATTCGGGGACGGTGACGTCGGTGTTGATTCCCTGGAACACGTGCGGAGTGGCACAAAGTGGTGTATTGAGCGTGGCTACGATCACGTATCTGCCCTATTGTGTATTCAATTATATATCACCACTTATGACCATACTTTTTGGATTGATGGGCTGGAAAGTCAACCCTTTGCACCAATCGGCCCAAGACGCAATGAACGAAGAGGACATTGAAGTTGTTGAAGAAGCGTAAACGCCTAGATCCCATCCATGGAAGCTGAAGTAGTAGAGGAAGAAGTAATTGAAGTCATTGGTGCCCGCGAGCACAACCTGAAGGATATTAGTCTGTCGATACCCCGTAATAAGTTGGTGGTTATCACCGGATTATCGGGCAGTGGAAAATCATCGCTCGCTTTTGACACAATTTACAGCGAAGGTCAACGCCGTTATATTGAAACGTTTTCAGCCTACGCACGGCAATTCCTCGGCGGCCTGGAGCGTCCGGATGTGGACAAAATTTCGGGACTTTCCCCCGTGATCAGCATCGAGCAAAAGACCATTTCAAGGAATCCACGATCAACCGTGGGCACCATTACCGAGGTCTACGACTTCATCCGACTGGTATACGCCCGTGTGGCTGACGCCTTTTCGTACAATACCGGTGAAAAGATGGTGCGCTACAACGATGAGCAGATCACACAGCTGTTGTTGGACCAATATGCCGGAGAAAAGCTCATTGTCCTGGCACCTTTGGTGCGTGGAAGAAAGGGGCACTACCGGGAATTGTTTGAGCAAGTCGCTAAAAGTGGATTCGTAAAAGTGCGGGTGGACGGAGAGATACGCGACATCGAAAAAGGTATGCGTCTGGATCGATACAAGATTCACGACATTGAAGTTGTGGTTGATCGCCTCATCGTGCGAAGCGAGGATCAGCACCGGATATTGAAGTCGGTGCAAACTGCCTTGCGACAAGGCAAGGGCAGTATGATGGTCATGAAAGCCGACGATGTTGACGTGCGACACTTGAGCCGATTGCTCATGTGCCCTACCACAGGTATTTCCTACCCCGAGCCCGATCCGAACCTCTTTTCTTTCAACTCTCCTTACGGCGCTTGTCCGCGCTGCAATGGTCTGGGTGAAGTTGCTGAGGTTGATCCGGCGAAGATCATTCCCGATCCAAAACTATCGATAGAAAAAGGCGGTATCGTTCCATTGGGCAAAGGAAAAGGGAATTGGATATTTCAGCAGATTTCAGCGATTCTCGAGCGGGATGGTCATACGTTGAAGACGCCGATAGAGGATCTTGATGAGGCTATGATTAACTTGTTGCTTTACGGAAGTGATGAATTAATCCACATCAAATCGGAAGGCGGACGGTCGTACAATGTTAAGTATGAGGGCATTATCAACTTCATTGAGCGACAGGCAGAAGACACCGACTCAGCCGCCATTCTGCGATGGGCGCAGTCGTTTATGAACAAGCTCCCCTGTCAACAGTGCGAAGGGACCCGACTGAAAAAAGAGTCGTTGCATTTCAAGCTCGATGGCAAACACATCGCGGAGTTGGCATCTATGGACATTTCCGAGCTCGCTTTGTGGTTTGAGAATCTGGAAGACCGCCTCTCCGAAAAACAAGTGCGAATCGCACATGAACCCTTAAAGGAAATCCGCGATCGGATACGCTTTCTTCTCGATGTGGGATTGGATTACCTCACGTTGAACAGGAGCGCAAAAACCCTGTCTGGCGGCGAGGCGCAGCGCATCCGACTAGCCACGCAGATTGGTTCCCAGTTGGTAGGTGTACTCTATATTTTGGACGAACCCAGTATCGGGTTGCATCAACGCGATAATGACCGGCTCATACGTTCGTTGAAGAAGCTGCGGGATGCAGGCAATTCAGTGATTGTGGTGGAGCACGACAAAGAAATGATGCTCGAAAGCGACTGGCTGATCGATATTGGTCCGGGAGCCGGTAAACATGGCGGTGAAATCGTGGCACAGGGGCTTCCCGGCGACCACCTTGCCGAGCAGTCGATAACCGCGCAATACCTGGCCGGAACAGCGGCCATTGAAGTTCCGTCCAAACGCCGCAAAGGCAATGGGAAGAAGCTGGTACTCAATGGAGCTTCCGGACATAACCTGAACGATGTTAAGCTAACTATTCCATTGGGTGTGTTTGTGGGCATAACGGGGGTATCGGGAAGTGGAAAATCCAGCCTGATTAACCAAACCCTCTACCCTATTCTGCACAATCATTACTACAAAGAAACCAAGCTCGCCTTACCGTATAAGAATATTAAAGGTTTGGAGCACCTGGACAAGGTTATCGACATCGACCAGTCTCCCATTGGACGAACTCCTCGTTCCAATCCGGCAACCTACACCGGACTGTTCAGTGATATCCGAACGCTCTACACCCGATTGCCGGAAGCGCTGATCCGTGGCTATAAACCCGGTCGATTCTCGTTTAACGTAAAAGGCGGTCGCTGCGAGTCGTGTAAAGGTGCGGGCGTGCGGACGATAGAAATGAACTTCCTTCCCGACGTATACGTGAAGTGCGACACCTGTCAGGGCAAGCGCTATAATCGGGAGACGTTGGAAGTGCGCTACAAAGGCAAATCGATATCCGATGTGCTTGATATGACCATTGAAGAAGCCAACGATTTCTTCGCCGCCCATCCAAAAATGAACAGAGTGCTCCAAACGCTGTGCGACGTAGGCCTGGGATATGTCACACTGGGACAGCAATCCACTACCCTTTCAGGTGGAGAAGCCCAGCGTGTTAAACTGGCCAGCGAGTTGAGCAAGCGCGCTACCGGACAAACCCTTTACATACTGGATGAGCCCACGACCGGATTGCATTTTCAAGACGTTCGAATGTTGATTGACGTTTTGAACCGTCTGGTGGATCAGGGAAATACCGTCATTGTTATTGAACACAATCTCGACATTATTAAAGTGGCAGATCACGTCATTGACCTCGGACCCGATGGCGGACGAGGTGGTGGTGAGATTGTAGCCGAAGGAACACCGGAACACGTAGTAGCGATCAACAAGGGAGAAACTGCACGTTTCCTGGCTGCTGAGCTGAAGTCGTAGTTCGCTGATTTGGCTGCGATTGCATGATTTGGTTATGATTCTCCGGATTTCAAACATCATCTAGTTTTAATATTATTGCAGATACACTTAAACCGCACCGAATGAATTCTAACGACAAAGAACGTATCACGGTTAAAGCAGCCATTCACGCGCCCATTGAAACTGTTTGGGAGAAATGGACTTCAGCCGATCACATCGTCAATTGGAACTTCGCCAGTGACGACTGGTGTTGCCCGTCGGCCACCAGTCCGTTGGAAGTGGGTGCCCGCTACACCAGCCGCATGGAGGCGCGCGATGGAAGTGTTGGTTTTGATTTCTGGGGTACATATGTCGTAATTGAACCTCCTGTTCGCATACACACCCAACTTGGCGATGGCAGACATGTGGAAGTAGAGTTCATGTCGGATGGAAAACTCACCCAGGTGACGGAAACGTTTGATCCTGAAGATCAGAATCCCATTGACCTTCAACGGGGAGGTTGGCAAGCCATCCTCAATAATTTCAAGAAATACGTGGAAAACGGTGAAATGAACTGAGGTATGAAGATCGTACGATTTGTTTGTATAGCATTTGGCGTATGCCAGCTTGGACTCTTACACGGACAAGAACTCTCCATGCAAGAAACCCTGGATTCCGTATTGCTGGTATTTGAGGAGCAATCGCTTTATGCGGATCGTGTCAATTGGGACACCTTGAAGGTACAACTGCACACGGCGGCAGCCGGAGCCCAAACGCTTGATGATCTCTCTCCCGTGTTCAATTTATTGCTCGAGACGTTGGAAGACGAACATGCTCGGGTGATGTATCAGTTTCAACCTTTGGCGTGGTATTCCACCGGGCTGAAACCACAGCATACCGACTTCGACTTTGACGAGCTGACCCGGATCCAATCGGAAGAATATGGCTTTGAGTCGGGCATGGTCGTGGATGATATCGGGTATATCCGTATTCTCGGTATGGCCCCGGGAGACGAAGAAGCGAAAGCACGGGTGATTCAGGATTCCTTGTGCTCTTTAGTTGAAAATGGCGCTGAACGGTTTATCGTTGATCTGCGCTATAATACAGGAGGAACTATTTTTCCTATGGCCGAAGGTTTGTCGGCCCTCTTTGAAAAGGGCACCTATGCCACGGCGCATGATCTGCTCGGTGAAAACACCTTCGATTGGAATTTCGATGGTGGTGATTTCTATATGGGTGGTTACAGCATAGGGCTGCAGAACGGTTGTGGTGGGGTTGAACGCGCACCGGTTGTGGTACTTTTGAGCAACTATACCGTGAGTTCAGGTGAAGCCCTGGCTATTATGCTCAAGAGCCGGCCCAACACGCACTTTATGGGCAATGAATCGGGCGGTATGATTACGGTTACCAACTTCATTCAACTGCCCGGAGACATTTCGGTGGTGTTGTCTACACACTACCTAACCGATCGACAAAACACCGCCTACCGCAAGTATGTCTCTGCGGAAGAGCACTTTGACTTTGTGGCCGGACAACCGCTTTCCGAAGATCCGGCGATAGAGGGCGCCGTGGAGTGGTTAAGTCGTCAGTAACCCATTATTCATTTGGCGAATGCCGCCAAACCTGCCCAAAACCACGACACCCGAAAGAATTTCTCCGACCGGGCTTTGTCATGCTATTATTGAGAAAAGTGGGAGTATCGGGAAAAACATTTGTGCGCGTAAAACCGTATTTTAGCACAACGTTTCAAGTACGTATTTGTTGAAGTCGTCAGGAATTTCCATAGCACTATTGATCTGCCTTGCAGGTCCTTTGTTTGTTGCATTGATCATGATCAGGCAAGAACAACGGGATATTCGTAGGGACGTGAAACATCGAATCGCCGCCGGGATTGGCGAAGAATTCTTGCAGCACTTTGCCATGAGTCCGCAGGATAGCGCCAGTCTTACCTGGGAGCACGCGCGGGAATTTGAAATGAAATCGGTGATGTACGATGTTGTGAAACGTGAAATGATCAACGATACCCTGCACGTATGGTGCTGGGAAGACCGCCGGGAAAGCGAACTCAACCACATGCTTGCCGATTTTATGGCCGGCATCACCGGATCAGACCTTCCCTCCCGCAGACAGGAACAGTACGTACGCAGCTTTCTTAAAAATCTGATTTGCAAGGAATTACCTCATTCAGTTGAACTTCCTCTAACTCAACAAAATGCCAACCCATTGCCGGAAGTGCGCTTGCTTGAAAGAGCCTTCCCTCCTGCTACACCTCCTCCGATGTGGAGCTGAATAATCCGGATAATCATGAGTATTCATGATTCTCCTATCATTCAATAGTTCACATCATTAATCGAATATGAAACATATTTTACTGCTGTTTCTGTGTGTGGCGTTCGCTCATTTGGCGCATGCCCAGACAGTCAACATCATCGACGGAGAATCTAAGGAACCCGTTGACATGGCAACGTTGATAGCCGTTGCAGAGCATGCCTATGCCATTACCAATGTGTATGGCCAGGCCGATATTTCGGATTTCAAGAATCTG
This sequence comes from Flavobacteriales bacterium, assembly GCA_020437755.1. GTDB lineage: Bacteria > Bacteroidota > Bacteroidia > Flavobacteriales_D > Sanyastnellaceae > JADFAK01. Next base: position 6,096 of record JAGQVX010000065.1, on the reverse strand, counting down.
ACAACGATTGAAATTCGCTCACTTGGATACCAAACCCGCATCATGAGCTATGCTCAAATGGAACATGACCTGTTTCGCGTGGAGCTGGAGCGGTCCAACATTAACCTCGACGACGCTGTGATTTCGGCAACGCGCTGGAACCAATCCAGTGGAGACATTCCCTCGCGTATTGCCGCCATTTCAAGCCGTCAGGTAGCACTTCAAAACCCACAAACCGCTGCCGATCTACTCGGTACTTCCGGAGCTGTGTTTATTCAGAAAAGCCAGCAAGGTGGCGGTAGTCCGATGATTCGGGGATTTGCCACCAACCGTTTGCTATATAGCGTGGATGGTATTCGTATGAACACCGCTATTTTCCGTGGTGGTAACTTGCAGAATGTTATATCCCTGGATCCCTTCGCCATTGAAAACACCGAGGTGCTTTTCGGTCCGGGTTCGGTGATTTACGGCAGCGATGCCATTGGTGGGGTTATGAGTTTTCAGACACTCACTCCACAATTGTCGCTGGGAGACCAGCCATTGATTTCGGGAAAAGCCGTGGTGCGCTACTCCTCTGCCAACAGTGAGAAAACCGGGCACTTCGATGTGCAGGTAGGTTGGAAGAAATGGGCCATTCTCACTAGTTTTTCGGCCAACGACTACGGCGACCTAAAAATGGGAAGCCAGGGGCCCGATGAATACTTGAGACCGTTCTATGTGCAGCGCATTGATAGTACCGATGTGGTTGTGACCAACGACGATCCCCGTGTGCAACGCCCTACCGGCTACACCCAAATGAACCTCATGCAAAAGGTGCGCTTTGCACCCAACAAGCGCTGGGATATTCAATATGGGTTTCACTACTCGGAAACATCCGATTACTCACGCTACGACCGGCATATTCGCTACAAAAACGGTCTGCCGCGCTACGGGGAGTGGTCATACGGTCCGCAGAATTGGATGATGAATATGTTGTCGTTCACGCACAATGGAGACAATGCCGTGTACGACCAGTTAACCTTGCGGGTGGCGCAGCAAGCCTTTGAGGAAAGTAGAATCAGCCGGGACATCAACAAGCCCGATCGTGAGACGCGCATTGAGGAGGTAGATGCCTACTCGGTGAATCTGGATTTAAAGAAGGACATCGGAGAGCGAAATACCCTCTTTTATGGGGTAGAATGGGTTCAGAACGACGTTACTTCCATCGGAATCGACGAAGATATCGACGCCGGTACTTCTCAACCCGGTGCGGCTCGTTATCCGCAAGCTACCTGGGCTTCATACGGCGTTTATGCTACCGATCGTTTCCGGGTTTCAGACAAGCTCATTGCCAATGCGGGCGTGCGATACAGCCAGTTTTCCATCGAGGCCACTTTCGACACGAGCTTCTACCCTTTTCCGTTTACCACGGCATCGCTCAACAATGGCGCGGTCACGGGAAGTTTGGGCTTTGTGTTTCACCCCAATCCTACATGGTCCATCAGTCTGAATGGCGCCACAGCCTTCCGCTCTCCCAATGTGGACGACATAGGCAAGGTGTTCGATTCTGAACCGGGTGCGGTAACCGTTCCCAACCCCAATCTTCAGGCTGAATACGCGTACAATGCGGATTTGGGCATTGCGAAGGTTATTGGTCAGAGGGTCAAAATCGATGTTACGGGATATTATACCCTGCTGCAAAACGCCCTTGTGCGCCGTAATTACACACTCAACGGACAGGACAGCATTATGTACGATGGTGCGCTCAGCCAGGTGCAGGCCATTCAAAATGCCGCAGAAGCCCGCGTTTATGGGGTTCAGGCCGGACTGGAGGTCAAGCTTCCCGGTGGATTTGGCATTTCGTCGCGTATCAATTATCAAGTGGGCGAGGAAGAGCTTGACGATGGTACGGTAAGTCCGGCACGCCACGCAGCTCCATGGTTTGGGGTGAGTCGGGTAATGCTCGATATACAGCGCTTACAGTTGCAGGTATATGCACAGTATAGCGGCGAATACACGTACGATCAACTTCCTGTAAGTGAGCAAAGTAAGACTGAAATTTACGCTGTTGATCCCAATGGAAATCCGTATTCACCGGGCTGGTACACGTTGAATTTCAAGGGAACATACAAGATTTCGCATGATTTGTACGTAAGCGCCGGCGTGGAGAACATTACCGATCAGCGCTACCGTCCGTATAGCTCGGGAATTGTGGCTCCGGGAAGGAATATGATCATTTCTTTTCGCTGTCAGTTCTAGTTTGTTCAAGGTATGGCATTCGCCAAATAGGGAATCTGAGTACGAAGCGTATGCCTCAACCCTACCTGCGCACCTGAACGCGTGATTGCATCCTACTGAAACCCGGAATGTCCGCTACACTATCGGAATTCCGGGTTTCTCTTTGGACAACCATTTGGAGTATTCCAATTTACCTTCAACAAAGCCTCGATCACTTTCAAAACAAATAGTATTTTAGACCCCGATAGGGAAACCTATTTAACTGCACAACAACACGTTTAACCTGTATTCCTCCTGTGATGAAAAAACTACTTCTTCCTCTCGGGTTGGGGCTTCTGCTTATTTCGAGCTGTGATAGCCCGGCACCCGATCAAACTACCGCCGCGGTGGAAATCGTTCAGCCCCTGGGAGCTGACAATGTGGCCTACAAATGGGGCGAAATGGCCCTTAAAGCCACAGCCATGGACACCGAACGCTTCAAGCCACGTCCTACCATTACCTCACGCTATCTTGGGCTGATATTCGTATCGGTATTTGACGCCTGGTCGATGTACGACGAAAAAGCCACTCCGGTGTATCTGGAAAATGTGGAACGTCGTCCGGTAGACGAGCACACCCTGGCCAATAAGGAAAAGGCTATCAGCTATGCTGCTTACCGTGCCATGTGTGAATACTATTTTTCAGACAAGGCCATGTTTGACGATTTCATGCGTGAATTGGGCTATGATCCCAACAACAACTCCATGGATCCTTCAACACCGGAAGGCATTGGTAATCTTGCCGCCAAATCGGTCATCGACGCCCGACGAAACGACGGCTCAAATCAATACGGCGACGTAGAAGGCTCCGACGGCACCCCTTACTTCGATTACACCGGTTACAGTCCGGTGAATTCCGTAGATGAGAACGTGGATCCCAACCGCTGGCAGCCCAAGTACTTCTCCGACGGACAAGGAGGCAAGTTTGCTCCGGGTTGTCTCACGCCTTTCTGGCACCTGGTAAAGCCCATCGCTCTGCAGTCGGGTGACCAGTTTCGTCCGGGACCTCCACCGATGATTGGTTCGGAACAACTGGAAGCGGAAGTAAAGGAGGTTCTCGACCTCCAAACCAACCTGACCGACGAGCAAAAGGCGTTGGTAGAATTCATGCGCGATGGTCCTCAATCAGTGCAACAGGCAGGACACTGGTTGAAGTTTGCACAGGACGTTTCTCGTCGTGATAACCATACTCTGGACCAGGATGTGAAGATGTACTTCTACAATCAGGTCGTGGCCATGGATGGGTTCATCGCTTCGTGGGATTCTAAAATGTATTATGACTATGCTCGTCCTTACGCTCTCGTGCACAAGTACTATGAAGGTCAAAAAATCAAGGCCTGGGGCGGCGAAGGCAAGGGATTTATGGAAATGGACGGAACTCAGTGGAGACCGTATTCTCCGGAAACCTTTTTGTGTCCTCCATTCCCAAGTTATGTTTCGGGACACAGCACCATTTCGGGCGGATGTGCCGAAGGACTCAAGCTTTGGACCGGTAGCGACAAATTTGGCGAAAGCGTAGAACTGGTAGCAGGTGCACTTACCGAACCAATGAACTTGGGTGATACCGTTACCCTACACTTCCCTACCTTCACGGAAACCGCCGAAATGGCCGGAATTTCACGCGTATTGGGCGGTTATCACATTCAGGCAGACAATGTAGCCGGATTGGAACTCGGTCGCGATGTAGCTCGTGAATGCTGGAAATTCTATCAAAAGCATGTGGGTGAAATGTAAATTGAATCCAATAGAACCGGGAGCCCTTGCGCTCCCGGTTTTCTTTTTTATGCTCAGTTTGAGTGCTGGTGCACAAGACTCCCCTTTCTACAATGCCGGATCAAGAATGGCTTTTGGAGCCGATAAGCAACTCACGTCCTCCATTTGTGCCGGAGATGTGGACGGCGATGGTTGGAATGACGTTGTATTGGCCAATGGTCGTCATTGGGCCGATCAGAACGAAATTTTCCTCAACAATGGAGAGGGGTTCTTCAATAGTTCGTACGATTTGGGAACATTTAAATCCACCAGCTATGCTGCCGAAGTGGGCGATCTTGATGGCGACGGGGATCTGGATATCGCCGAGGGAAATGACGAAGCTCCCAATCGCATCTACCTGAACGACGGAACCGGCCATTTTAGCGAAGCCGGAACCTTTGGCGGAGCTGCCACCCCCACCCGCAATCTCACACTGGCCGACATCGATAATGACGGCGATTTGGATATTCTGGTCACCAACCGCGGCAGTAAAAATGAAATTTGTCTGAACGACGGTACAGGACAGTTCATGGAAACCATACCATTCGGGGAGAAGAATGATTCCACCATCGACGTGGAATGTGCTGACATAGACCAGGACGGTGATCTGGATCTTGTATTGGCCAATCGCGATGGAATGCCCAACTTCATCTACCTTAATGATCATATGACCTTCACCTCCTCCATTCCATTTGGAACGGGCACCGATGAATCGCGCTCGGTGAAAGTTGCCGATATGGACCTGGATGGATTTCCGGATATTGTGGTGGGTAACATTGGAGAGCCCAACCGGATCTATTATGGAAGTGCCGCACTCACCTTTGACAGAATGCAAACCTTTGATTCATCCAAGTCGCGCACTTTCGCCATCGACGTAGCCGATTTCAACAAGGATGGCCGACCTGATATCCTGGTGGGGAATTCCGGGCAGCCCAACTACGTGTTTCAGGCCTCGACGGAAGACAACACCTATTCATCTGTCCGTCTGAGCAAACAAAAGTTCGATACCTACGACATCCAGTTTGCCGACTTAAACAACGATGCCTTTCCCGACATCATTGAAGCCAACTCAGAGGCGTTGAATCTGTATTATATCAATCTGCTGTTTAGGAACAAGTAATAGATCGGCAAAGGCATGCCTATTGGTAAGGAGGCGATTAAAACTCAAAGATGATTCCGGCTTTTACAAAACGTGGAGTTCCGGGAGTGAAATGAATTTCCTCCACCGATTCCGCTTCCCCATCCAAACGACTTTCCGTAGCGAATTGGGTTTCGTTCCATTCGGTGTCTAATGCATTTAGAACCTGAACATTCAAGGTGATTCGTTTCCATGCATATCCAATATTGGCATCCAAAACGGTATAACCCTCCGCCTTTATGCTGTTGTCCTCATTTGCCGGACGCCCATCCAAATAGCGCACATTGACACTGCCAAACATGCCCGACTTATGCTGCACACGCACGCTTCCTACCACTGTCAGGTCGGGCGCCAGTGGAATGTAGTTCTCACCTTCACTATCGTCCAGAGAGCGAGCAATGGTGTAGTTCGCGTCCAGATTAAAATACAGCCAATCCGTTGCCTGAACACGTGCACTCAAATCGATTCCTTGTCGTTGAGTCCTTCCGCTCGGCTCCACCACTCCGGCGTCGCCAACGTAAACAAACTCCTGATCGAGATACAAATACCACGCTGCCATGTTGAGCACCATATTTTTGTACGGTTTCCAAATAAAACCAAGGTCCGAACCATAAGCAGCCGGAAGCGTAGCCCGTGCCGAGTTTCTCACCACAACACGGGTATCATTTGAGTGAAAACCTCTACCCGCTTTGATGTACCACTGCATCGCCGGTGAATAGTTGAAGAGAATATTCAATTTGGGGCTGTACATCACCCCGTCGTCCGACAGCGTTTTATACGTCGTCACCAACTCATCATTGTACTCAAAACTAAAATGGTCCACCCGAATGGCCGGATTGATTCTGAACCGTCCGACGTCAAAATTCACCTGGGCAAAAGCAGCGCTGTTGGTTTCAAAGATGTCCCCCAATTGATACCGCACCAACACAGCCGACCGGTTAAGAGTGTGCGATAGTTCATTGTTGATGCTTT
>JAGQVX010000064.1 GCA_020437755.1 Flavobacteriales bacterium | reverse complement strand
GTGCTTGCCGATTTCTTCAAATAAGGGTTCCAACGCTCCAAATAGGAATTCTTGTATTTTACCAGACTCCTCTTCAGTCATGGGATCGGATGGCATAAACATGCCTTTCAATCGGGAGACACCAATGGGAAAACTTCGCTTCCACAGAATTCCATGGACATGTGCCAGAATAAACTCAACACTGCCTCCTCCAATGTCCATGATTAAATCGACATTCTCTTCAAGTTGAATGTCCTGGATCACGCCTTCGTATATTAGTTCCGCTTCTTCATCTCCTCCGATCACATGAATGTCAAAGTTTAGTGCTTCCTTGACCTGCTTCACAAACGCTTTTCCATTTGCGGAATCGCGAATGGCCGAAGTAGCGAATAAATACACCCGTTCGGTTTGATAGTTCTCGAGAATGTTTTTGTGCACGAGTAAGGCGTCAAGGCCTCTTCCAAATCGGTTTGAGCCTATCATGTTAGTGTCAATGCTGGGAGCAAGTTTGACAGCTATCTTGGTGGAGAAAAGAATCTCATGTCCCCCATTGTGAAACTCGGCGATGAGAATATTGAACGTGTTGGTTCCGCAGTCTATTACTCCTACGCGCATGATTAGGCCTTCTCAAAAATCCACTTCCACAGTTCCTTGTAGCTCGCTTTTTTACCATACATCAAAATTCCAATTCGGTAAATACGCCCTGCGGCCCAAACGAATAGTAGGAAGGTGAGAATCAAGATAATCATGGACGCTATGAGAATCAACCAATCTGCGCCGGCAAACCCCATAGCGCTCCGAATCATCATAACCACAGGTGCAGTTAAAGGAATAAGCTCGAAAACAGTTCCAATAGGACTTTCAGGGTTTTGTAACAGCATTTCTGCTGCGAGGAATCCAAAGATAAGGGGCAGAGAAACCGGTAGCATAAACTGCTGAGTATCGGTTTCCGCATCGACTGCCGAACCTATGGCTGCAAACAAGGCGCCGTACAACAAGAATCCGCCAATGAAGTAGAAAATGAAAAGCAGGATCAAGGTTGGCCAGTCAATACTGATGAAGGTGAGAAACATTTCATTCTCCATCAATTGAGCCACCTGCATAGATGCATCATCCATGGGCATCATGGCATTTCCGTCAACCATGGCTGGAGTCGGCATCGCATCTCCAATAAGCGTAAAACTAGCGATCGTGAAAACGACACTGCTCAGTACCACCCACATTAAAAATTGCGTTAAACCCACTAAGCCGATTCCAATAATTTTGCCCATCATGAGCTGGAACGGCTTCACGGAAGAAATAATAACTTCTACTATGCGGTTGGTTTTTTCCTCGATCACACCTCGCATGACCTGTACTCCATACATGAAGATGAAGAAGTAAATAATCACGGAAAACATAAATCCAACGACGGCCTTGTTTTGATCGAGCGATGCCTGTCCTGCATTCTCAACGTCAATCTCCACAAATTTGAGGTTAACCTTCATGCTTTTGTACACCGCCCAGTCCAGCTTAAGGTTCTCTTGCACCCGAAATTGCTCAATTCCCTTTTCCAATTCTGATTTGATGCGTTCCTTGACCGTAAGACTCGGCAGGGTCTTGTATGTAAACGGCGTGCCGGCTCCTGAATTTAGTTGGGCTTCATCAATCACAACTTTCAATGAGTAGGCGCTCGACTTGAACATGTCGTCATCAATATCTTCCTTGCTGAAATGATAAATGATTTGATCGGAGTCAACGAACGTGTTGGCAAAGCGACTTTCCAACTGACGAGTTCCTTCTGAATAGCGCGTAAGGATTCCATTCTGATCCACGACCAGCACATCGTGAGTGGTGCTGTCATTCAGAATCATATACACCCCACCAAAAATAATTGCAGCAAATAGAAGCGGACCAAGAAAGGTCATGATGATGAATGATCTCTTCTTTACCCGGGTGAGATACTCCCGGCGAATAATTAAACCAACCTTACTCATGCTTCTTCATGTTTTTGCGTTCCTTCCACTGCTTCAATGAATATATCATGCATGGAAGGAATGATGGGTTTAACTTCGACGATTTCGATCACGGGCAACACGGTGTTCAGCAAGTCATTGAGTCGGGCACCATTGAGAAGATTTATCTCACAGGAATGAATGTCATCATTGGAACTCTTTGTGATCAATTCATAATTCGTCCACAGTGCATTCGTGAATGCAATGATATTGCCCTTAAACGTGAGCTTATAAGATTCACGCGCAAATTGGTTTCGCACTTCATCCAAGGGGCCCGACAACACGAGTCGAGAATTGTTGATCAGCCCTATGTGGTCGCACAATTCTTCCACACTACTCATATTGTGTGTAGAGAGGATGATCGTGGCTCCGTTGTCGCGCAGACGAAGAATCTCTTGGGTGATAATTTCAACATTGATAGGGTCAAAACCGGAAAATGGCTCATCTAAAATCAGCAGTTTGGGTTCGTGCAGAACGGTGGTAATAAACTGGATTTTCTGCGCCATTCCTTTGGACAACTCTTCCACCTTTTTATTCCACCAGGGTGCAATGTCAAACCGCTCAAACCAATTGGTGAGTTTTTTTCGGGCTTCCGAGGCTGAAAGTCCTTTGAGCTGTGCAAGGTACATCGCTTGCTCTCCCACTTTCATTTTCTTGTAAAGCCCTCGTTCTTCCGGTAAGTAGCCTATGTCAAAGACATGGTCAGGTTTTAGGCATTCGCCAAATAGATTTACTTCGCCTGAATCAGGTCGAATAATCTGATTAACGATTCGAATAAGTGTAGTTTTTCCGGCACCGTTTGGTCCGAGAAGGCCAAATATGGTTTGTTCCGGAACTTCAAGACTTATGTCATGTAAGGCTTGATGACCGGAAAAACTTTTGGATACGTTCTTTATTTCTAGGGCATTCATTTCAAAGCGATGAATTCACAAATCTAACAATTCAACCCTGCGACACGCCTGGTACCGCAAAAAGAAACGAAAACCCGGTTTATGAAAACATTTCCTTAACCTTCTGAAAGAATCCTTTATCCTTTTTTGTTGGATTAGGTACAAAATTGTCCGAGTCACGAAGTGATTCCAGTAATGAACGTTCCTCTGAAGTAAGTTTCTGAGGTGTCCACACACTGATACTTACCAGAAGATCGCCGGTGCCATAGCTGTTGACGCTGGGTAATCCTTTGTTTTTAAGTCTGAGAATCTTGCCACTCTGTGTTCCCGGATCGATCTTGATCTTTGCTTTCCCCTCGATCAGTGGTATTTGTGCTTCCGATCCCAAAGCTGCATCCAGGAAGCTCACATACAATTCGTAGTGCAAGTTCTGTCCGTTTCTCTTGAGGGTCTCATGCTCTTCTTCCTCAATCATCACGAGCAAGTCTCCTGGAATTCCGCCATATGGGCCGGCGTTTCCTTTACCGCTTACGCGCAATTGCATACCATCTTCAACCCCCTTCGGAATATCTATGGTGACGACTTCTTCTTTGCGCTTCAAACCATGTTCATCCGCATCTTTGGGCTTGGAACCAACCGTTTTGCCGGTACCATGGCATGTTGGGCATGTGGACGTGGTTGCCATCTGTCCCAGTATTGTGTTGGTTACCCTGCGAACTTGTCCTGCACCGTTGCAAGTGGAACACGTTGAATAGGTAACACCTTCAGCCTGGACCAGCTTGAAGACTTTAATTTTCTTTTGAGTTCCCTTGGCAATTTCTTCTAGTGTAACCTTGACTTTAATGCGCAAATTGGATCCTTTGGTCCTGCGGGCCTGGCCGCCACCACCACCGAATCCACCAAATCCGCCACCACCTCCAAAAGCGCCACCGAAGATGTCTCCAAATTGGCTGAATATGTCATCCATATTCATGCCGCCACCGCCACCGCCGAAACCACCTTTCATTCCATCGTGACCAAATTGATCGTAGCGAGCACGTTTATTGGCGTCGCTTAATACCTCATAGGCCTCAGCGGCTTCTTTAAATTGCTTTTCCGCTTCCGGGTTGTCAGGGTTTTTGTCGGGGTGGTATTTCAAGGCCATTTTGCGGTAAGCCTTTTTAATTTCCGCATCATCAGCAGATTTTGAAACTCCCAGTACTTCGTAGTAATCGCGCTTTGCCATAAAGTCAGGTTTAATTGCCAACTACAACCTTCGCATAGCGAAGAATGTTGCCATTGAGGAAGTAGCCCTTTTCGATAACATCCACAACTTTGCCCTTTAGGTCATCTGAAGGTGCAGGTATCTGTGTCAGAGCTTCGTGGAACTCTGTATCAAAGCTTTCTCCTTGAGCATTCATTGGCTCAAGTCCTTTACCCTCCAGAACTTTGTACAATTTGTTGTGGATCAGTTGAAATCCTTCTTTCAATGCTTCCGGATCGTCGTTTTGTTCGTTGTGTTTCATGGCACGGTCGAAATCATCCAGAACCGAAATCAAAGAAGTGATAAGCTCACCATTGGCATTCTTGATCAACTCCATGCGCTCTCGCGATGTACGTTTCCTGAAATTATCGAACTCGGCATGCAGCCGCACGTATTTATCTTTCCAATCGGTAGACTCTTCTTTTGAAGCCGACGCCTCTTCACTTCCTGCCTCTGCATTCGGATGAACCTCTTCTTGAGTGGCTTCAGTGTGCTGCTCGCCGTCTTTCACTTCGTTGTTCTCTTCTTGTGCTACTTTTTCTTTTGCCATCGTTATTTGATTTGCGCTCTGCGCAGGTCAATTTCTAATCCAAAGGTTGATTTCGAGACATATTGTCACGAATAAAAAAATCCCGGGTCAAATCGGGCAGATTGACACGGGATTGAATGAAGGATTGTCAGTTTAGAGTTTTGAAACGTGCTTGTCGATTTGCATGTGCAATTCCATACCACGTAATTTCTTAGCTACTATGATTCCATTTCCGTCAATCAGAAAACTGAATGGGATGCTGGATACACCATATATCGCTGCTGCTTCACTTTGCCATCCTTTGAGGTCTGAAATGTGCGTATCCCAAGCCAATTGATCTTTTTCAACGGCCTTAGCCCAAGCGTCCTTGTTGCTGTCGAGTGATACACTAAGCACTGCAAATCCCTTTGCATCTTTGAATTTGGCCTTCTTGTATTTGTTGTAGGCTGCAACCACATTTGGATTTTCTCTACGACAAGGTCCGCACCAAGATGCCCAAAAATCGAGAAGCACCATGCTTCCGCGCAAATCAGACAGTTTCATTGTGCCACCTTTGAGCATTTCCAGTTCGAGTTCGGGAGCCTGATCACCCACGTTGGTACCTACTTTAACCTCAAAAGTGTTAATTCGACACTTTGTGGCCTTAGTGGGAGTGTTTATAGTGAAGCTTGCTCCAATCAGAACTACAGAAAGAGCAATCAGGTAGTGTATCTTTTTCATTGCTAACTTAATTTGAAGAGGTAAAAATACGAAAAATCTTTGCCTCTGACATGCAATTATCGAGCCAAAAACGACCTATTCAATTCGCCGGATATCGGCACCTAGTTGAATGAGACGCTGGTCAATGTTTTGATAGCCACGGTCGATTTGGCCAATGTTGTGAATGGTGCTCTTCCCTTCAGCCGACAATGCAGCAATCAATAGCGACACACCCGCCCGTATGTCAGGTGAAGACATGGTGACTCCTTTCAAAGGAGTTTTTCTGTCTAAGCCAATCACAGTTGCACGATGCGGATCACAAAGTATGATTTGTGCACCCATGTCGATGAGTTTGTCTACGAAGAACAAGCGGCTTTCAAACATTTTTTGATGGATCAGTACGCTGCCTCGTGCTTGTGTAGCTGTGACGAGCGCAATACTGATGAGGTCGGGTGTAAAGCCGGGCCAGGGGGCATCTGAAATCGTCATAATGGATCCATCAATGAACGACTCGATTTCATAATGGTCTTGGGGCGGAACAATTAGGTCATCACCTTCTACCTTTATTTGAATCCCCATTCTTCTGAAAACCGTGGGAATGATTCCGAGATCAGGAAGGCTGACATCTTTGATTCGGATATTTCCTTTCGTCATTGCTGACATCCCGATAAAACTACCAATTTCAATCATGTCGGGAAGACATCTGTGGTGACAGCCCTGAAGGACTTCAACTCCTTCAATGGTGAGCAGATTGCTACCAACTCCGGAAATCTTACCTCCCATCTTGTTGATCATCTTGCACAACTGTTGGAGATAAGGTTCACATGCGGCGTTGTAAATGGTCGTTTGGCCTTGTGCCATACTTGCAGCCATAACGATGTTGGCGGTTCCTGTGACGGAGGCCTCGTCGAGCAGCATATCCGCACCTTTGAGCTGAGCCGCTTCCGTTTTATAGAAATTGGTTCGGGAATCATAAGAGAACCGGGCGCCCAGAGTTTCAAATCCGATAAAGTGAGTGTCGAGTCTCCTTCGTCCTATTTTATCTCCTCCGGGTTGAGGAATATAGCCCCTTCCAAAACGGGCCAAAAGAGGTCCAACAATCATGATACTGCCTCGCAGTGCTGCGCCCTTTTGTTTGAACTCATCCGAGGTAAGATAATCCAGATCTATATTGTCGGCCTGGAAACTATACTTGCCGGGTTCCAGTTTTTCAACTTTGACGCCAAGATTGATGAGAAGATTGATCAACTTGTTGACGTCTACGATATCAGGAATATTCTCGATGATTACCTGATCTGGTGTCAGCAGAACAGCGCAAATGACCTGAAGTGCTTCGTTCTTTGCTCCCTGGGGAGTAACTTCACCCTCTAACGGCAGGCCGCCGTGAATTTCAAATGATGCCATAATTCGGTCCCTTTTTCCAAAGCAATAATGTCCAATAAAACGCAGTGTTTACTGGAATTTCAGAATACTTATTGACAATGGACTCAGGAAAGAGGAAGTGCTGCGGGATTTGGAGAATTCAACCGCATCAAGCCAATCAGCGCTTTTTCTTTTTCATCTTAGGCTTGTTGGTCTTCCGCAGCGGCGCAACCACACGTGCCTTACTGATAAGCTCTTGGCTTCCAATTAGAGTTTGACCTTCTTTGAGTTTAACCTTCCCTTTCGAAAGCTCATCAAGCTGTTTCAGAATAGTCTCGTCTTCAACGGTTTTACGATTCCAGGTGAGGTAGTGCTTTTTCATGAGATTCGCCACTGCCAAGGCGAAAGCATCGCGTTCCGGACCTTCTTCGTAGTTGGCCACTTTGTCGATCAGACGTTCAGTGTACTTTCCATAGTGCCCGTAGCGAAAGTTTCCATCGGGATAGGTCAGTCGTTGAGGGGGTTCTTCAAATTGATCGGGCTTAGGTTTTTCGTACTCACTGTCAACATCCAATTGGAAGTGCGACATGATATGCAAGTGATCCCATAATTTGTGCTTGAAGTCATCTATGTCACGAAGATGTGGACAAAGCTGCCCCATAACTGAAATAATCGCCTGAGCAACTTTGTTGCGCTCTTCCCGATCGGCCACGGTGAGGCAGTAATCAATCATTCGATGGACGTTTCGGCCGTATTCAGGTATGATTAAATCCTGACGCTCGCTGTTATATTCCAGATGTAGGGGACGAGTTTCTTGCATGTAAACGTGATTGAGGGACTGTGCCCTTAGAGTATTTGAAGTTTGGCAAATCTAAGAAGAAGTTGCTTTTGACCTACTTTGGGGAAGAAAACAGTTGCTTTTTTATTTGCGGGATCGCCCTCAACAGACAGTACTTTTCCCTTTCCAAAGCGTTCATGCATGACTTCTTGTCCGGCTTCAATGTCACCTTGATCGCTTGCTTCAATCGGTGCGGTTGATTTCGCGACAGGTTTCACTGATGCTTTCTGCGCGAATAGTGGAGCCGTGTTTGACTGGAATCGCTGGCGCTCACTGCTAAAGTCCAATGATGGGGTTTTGGGACGAGTGGCATTTTCAATGTTGATGTACTTTTCATCAATCTCGTCTATGAACCGGCTGGGTTCGGCATGAGTTAGAGTCCCCCAGCGATACCGAGAAGTGGCATAAGACAAAGTCGCAATCTGTTCGGCCCGTGTCAAGGCCACGTAGAACAGCCGCCTTTCTTCTTCCAGTTCAGAACGAGAGTGTAAAGACAATTGGCTGGGGAATAAATTTTCTTCCAGCCCCACAACGAAAACTACCGGAAATTCGAGACCCTTGGCGGCATGAATGGTCATCAGACTGACTTTGTTGTCGTCATCATCATCGTTGTCGGCATCTGTGAGCAAGGCAACATCAATGAGGAAATCGCTGAGGGTGAAGACCCTGCCCGGATTGGTATTGTCTTCCTGATCTGAGAAGTTCTTCATCCCGTTCAGGAGTTCCTGTATGTTTTCGTAGCGCGCAACGCCTTCAGGTGATTTATCGTCGTACAATTCCTTGAGAATGCCAGAAGAGGTAGCGATTAGATGTCCAAGGTCATATGCAGGAATAGAGTTGAGCTCTGCCGCATAGCTTTCAATCATGGTTGCGAAGTCATTCAATTTGCCCTGCGTGGCATTTGCAATTCCTGATTTATAGGTATGCGGGTTCTTGAGAACATCCCAAAGTGAAACTTCAGCATTTCGCGCGGCAATGGTGAGTTTTTCTATGGTCGTCTTGCCAATTCCGCGGGCAGGGTAATTTACGACCCTTTTGAATGCCTCTTCATCATTGTGATTGGCTGCTAGGCGGAAATAGGCCAGCAGATCCTTAATTTCCTTGCGCTGGTAGAAGGAGAGTCCTCCATATATTCGATATGGAAGGTTATTCTTTCTTAGCGATTCCTCGAATGGTCGCGATTGAGCGTTGGTTCGATACAGAATGGCGAATTCACTGTATTTTTTGGATTCGCGGTGAACCAGTTCAAAAATTTCACCGGCAACATATTTTCCTTCTTCATTGTCGGTGAACGATTGGTGAACGTTGATTTTAGCACCGGCATCGTTGCTGGTCCAAACCTCCTTTTGGATCTGATCTTTGTTTTTAGCTATAATACTATTGGCGGCATTCACGATCGTTTGAGTCGACCTGTAGTTCTGTTCCAGTTTGAACTGCTTGAAATCCGGATAGTCACTTTGGAAGTTGAGGATGTTCTGAATGTTGGCCCCCCTAAAAGCATAAATACTCTGCGCATCATCACCTACGACACATAGGTTTTGATGAGCCGCTGCGAGTTGTTTGACGATTAGGTATTGACTGAAGTTGGTGTCCTGGTACTCGTCGACCAGGATGTATTTGAACTTATGCTGATACTTATAAAGGATATCGGGAAATGACCTCAGCAAAACATTGGTCTTAAATAGAAGGTCGTCAAAATCCATAGCGCCCGCTTTGAAGCATCGAAGAGCATACTGCAGATAAATTTCGGCCATTTTAGGCTTCCCGGTCTGATGATCTTCCGAAACAATGTCCACGTTTTGCTGGTAAGCTTCTGGTGAGATCAAGTTGTTTTTAGCCGACGAAATTCTACCGAAGACCACTCCCGGCTTGTAGATTTTGGGATCGAGTCCCATTTCTTTTACAATGTCCTTAATAAGACTCTTACTGTCTTGAGTGTCATATATGGTGAAATTCCTCGGGTAATTGAGGTGATCAGCTTCAATTCTGAGGATGCGTGCAAAGATGGAGTGAAAAGTACCCATCCAAATATTTCGAGCTTCACCATCGCCAACAATGGTGCCGATTCGCGATTTCATTTCTCGGGCCGCCTTGTTGGTGAATGTTAAGGCAAGTATGCCAAATGGATCTACTCCGTTATTGATCAAGTGAGCCACTCTATAAGTGAGTACCCGTGTTTTACCCGAGCCGGCACCTGCAATTACCATCATCGGACCGCTAATATTTTCAACGGCGGCCCTTTGAGCATCGTTTAATTCGTCCAAATAATTCACGGGTCAAATTTAGCCAAAACGCAAGGGGAAGACCACTTATTGTGAACAAGTTTGCCTACTATTTTTTCAATTCGCATAAGAGTGCTATTTTCGCGGCCCCTTACGGAAATAGGGATTTTGGCAAGCTGGACGAATTATCTTCATGAAACTCAGAATATTTTGAACATAGGTCATTGGATTTCTGAAGATAAATCGTACATTTGCAGCCCCAAAAATTTTGCGGGGCACCGTAATGATGTGCAAAACTTTATAGGATAACGAGATACTGCGTATGCCTACGATACAACAACTAGTAAGAAAAGGAAGAGAGAGCATTGTCAAGAAAAGCAAGTCTGCTGCACTTGATTCATGTCCTCAACGACGCGGAGTGTGTGTGCGTGTTTACACGACAACTCCAAAGAAGCCAAACTCAGCAATGCGTAAAGTGGCGAGGGTTCGATTGACGAATGGAAATGAAGTGAACGCTTACATCGGAGGAGAGGGTCACAACCTTCAGGAACACTCTATTGTATTGGTTCGCGGTGGAAGGGTGAAAGATCTTCCGGGTGTTCGATACCACATTGTGCGTGGTGCATTGGATACTGCCGGCGTAGAAGGTCGTCAGCAACGCAGATCAAAATATGGCGCTAAGCGTCCAAAGGCAAAGAAATAATGCTTCTTAGTTAAGTAACTGATCATGAGAAGAAGAAGTTCAAAAGAAAGGGTAACTCTCCCGGATCCAAAATTCAACGATAAGGTTGTTACGAAGTTTGTACACAACATGATGTTGCAGGGTAAAAAGAGTTTGGCATTCCAGATTTTCTACGATGCCATTGATAAAGTTTCAACCAAGACTGGTGAAGATGGTTTGGAGATTTGGAGACAAGCTTTGGCTAATGTGACTCCAAGCGTTGAGGTTAAGAGTCGTCGTGTGGGTGGAGCTACTTTTCAAATTCCACAACCGATTCGCGATTCTCGTCGTCAGTCGATGGCAATGAAGTGGATGATTGGTTACTCACGCAAGCGTAATGAGCGATCTATGGCAGATAAGTTGGCTGCTGAGATCATTGCTGCGAGCCGTGAAGAAGGAGCTACATACAAGAAGAAAGAAGATACGCACCGAATGGCAGAGGCTAACAAAGCCTTCTCTCACTTCCGGTTCTAATAATTGATTAAAGACACCAGGTCAAAATGGCTAAGAGAGATCTTAAATACACGCGCAACATCGGCATCATGGCACACATTGATGCCGGAAAAACAACGACTACCGAGCGCGTTTTGTACTACACCGGTATCAGTCACAAAATTGGTGAGGTGCACGATGGTGCTGCTACCATGGACTGGATGGAGCAAGAGCAGGAGAGAGGTATTACCATTACTTCGGCCGCTACAACTACATTTTGGAGATATCGTGGTGAGGAATATCGTATGAACATCATTGATACTCCGGGACACGTTGACTTTACTGTAGAGGTAGAACGCTCGTTGCGTGTTTTGGATGGTGCAGTAGCATTGTTTTGTGCAGTAGGTGGTGTTGAACCTCAGTCTGAGACCGTATGGCGTCAGGCTGATAAGTATAATGTGCCTCGAATTGGTTTCGTGAACAAAATGGACCGTTCAGGTGCAGACTTCTTCAACGTTGTTGAGCAAGTGAAGGAACGATTGGGTGGTAACCCGGTTCCTTTGCAAGTTCCAATCGGAGCTGAAGACACATTCCGTGGTGTAGTTGACTTGATCAACAATCGCGCTATTATTTGGAATGAAGAAGACATGGGTATGACTTTCCAGGAAGTTGATATCCCTGCTGACTTACAAGAGACTGTTGATCATTGGAGAGAGAAGCTTGTTGAGGCTGCTGCCGAGCAAGACGATTCTTTGATGGAGAAGTATTTCGAAGATCCAGACTCGATTACCGAGGATGAGATGATCAGCGCATTGCGAAAGGCTACTGTTGCAATGGATATCATTCCAATGCTTTGTGGTTCGGCCTTTAAGAACAAGGGTGTTCAAACAATGTTGGATGCGGTGATGCAGTATCTTCCAGCTCCAATTGATGTGCCTGCTGTTGAAGGTATGAATCCACGCACGGATGTTGAAGAAACACGAAATGCGGATGCGGATGCTCCTTTTGCAGGATTGGCATTTAAGATTGCAACTGACCCGTTCGTAGGTCGTTTGGCTTTCTTCCGTGTTTATTCAGGAACATTGGACGCAGGTTCTTATGTGTTGAACACACGTACGGATAAGAAAGAACGTATTTCGCGTATTTTCCAAATGCACTCAAATAAGCAGAATTCAATCGAGAAGATTGAAGCTGGGGATATTGGTGCGGCTGTTGGGTTTAAAGATATCCGCACAGGAGATACATTGTGTGATGAAAAGCATCCAATTATTCTCGAGTCAATGTCTTTCCCTGATCCGGTTATCGGTATTGCTATTGAGCCTAAAACTCAAAGTGATGTAGATAAATTGGGTGTTGCCTTGAGCAAACTTGCTGAGGAGGATCCAACGTTCGTAGTTCGTACAGATCAGGATTCAGGTCAGACAGTTATCTCGGGAATGGGTGAGCTTCACCTAGAGATTATTATTGATCGTCTGAAGCGTGAATTTAAAGTAGAGTGTAATCAAGGAGCGCCTCAGGTTTCTTACAAAGAGGCAATCAATGGTTCTACCGAGCACCGTGAAGTATACAAGAAGCAGTCGGGTGGACGTGGTAAGTTCGCGGATATCATTATCAAGATATCTCCTAACGAAGATACTGAGAATCCAGGATTGAAATTCATCAATAGCGTGAAGGGTGGTAATGTTCCTCGTGAATATGTACCATCGGTAGAGAAGGGATTCAAAGAATCGATGAAGAATGGTGTTCTAGCAGGATACCCTATGGATTCGATGACAGTTGAATTGCTTGATGGATCTTACCACGCGGTGGATTCGGATTCATTGTCTTTCGAATTGTGCGCCAAGATGGCTTATCGTTCAGCAGTGAAGAACTGTAGTCCGATTATCATGGAGCCAATGATGAAACTTGAAGTGGTTACTCCTGAGGAGAACATGGGTGATGTCATTGGTGACTTGAACAAGCGTCGCGGTTTGATTGAAGGAACTTCAGAACGTCACGGAGCAACTGTGGTATTGGCAAAAGTTCCACTGTCGGAAATGTTTGGTTATGTAACGGACTTGCGTACCATTACATCCGGACGTGCAACATCGTCAATGGAGTTCTCACATTATTCAGCAGCTCCACAGAGTATCGCTGATGAGGTGGTTGCCAAGTCAAAAGGAAACGTAAATGCTTAATCGTCATTTGTAATGGCTCAGAAGATTAGAATAAAATTGAAGTCGTACGATCACAATCTGGTAGATAAGTCTGCTGAGAAGATTGTGAAGACTGTGAAGACGACAGGTGCAGTAATCAGCGGACCAATTCCGTTGCCAACACACAAGAGAATCTACACGGTACTTCGTTCGCCACACGTAAACAAGAAGTCGCGTGAGCAATTTGAGCTTAGCTCATATAAGCGCCTCATCGATATTTACAGTTCTTCATCAAAGACTGTTGATGCATTGATGCGATTGGAATTGCCTAGCGGCGTAGAAGTAGAAATTAAAGTTTAACAGATAAACATCTAAATCGATGCCAGGACTAATTGGTAAAAAGGTAGGGATGACTAGTATCTACAGTGCCGCTGGAAAAATGATTCCATGCACGGTGATAGAGGCTGGTCCCTGCGTCGTAACTCAGGTAAAGTCTGAGGACAAGGATGGTTACAAGGCGGTTCAGATTGCGTTTGGTGACAGACGTGAGAAGACAACCACGAAGCCACTTTTGGGTCATTTTAAGAAAGCGAACACTACGCCGAAGCGTAAGCTTGTTGAGTTCAAGAACTATGCACAAGAGCTTAACTTAGGGGATGTAGTTAAAGCTGAAGATGTGTTTGCTGAAGGCGAGTTTGTCTCAGTAACCGGAACTTCAAAGGGTAAGGGTTTCCAGGGGGTTGTTAAGCGCCATGGATTTGGAGGTGTTGGCCAATCAACTCATGGTCAGCACAACAGATTGCGTGCTCCGGGATCTATCGGTGCGGCATCTGATCCAGCAAGGGTTTTTAAAGGAATGCGTATGGCGGGTCAAACCGGAAACCAGCGTGTTACAATTGAGAACCTGGAAATAGTTAAGATAATGCCGGAAGAAGGTGTGATGCTCATCAAAGGAGCAATTCCCGGCTATAATGGTTCAACTGTTATAATCAGGAAGTAAGATGGAATTGGCAGTATTAAATACCAAAGGAGAGAAGACCGGCAAGAGCATTAAACTTGCTAGCGATGTCTTCGGAATTGAGCCCAATGACCACGTTATTTGGTTGGATGTTAAGCGTTATCGCAATGCTCAACGCCAGGGAACTCACAAGTCTAAGGAGCGTGGTGAGATCGCCGGTTCAACTCGAAAAATTAAGCGTCAAAAGGGAACAGGTACGGCTCGTGCCGGTTCTATCAAGAGTCCATTGTTCCGAGGTGGTGGTACCGTGTTTGGTCCACGTCCCCGTAACTACGATATCAAAGTCAATAAAAAGGTTTCTCGCTTGGCCCGTAAGTCTGCTTTGACTTACAAAGCAAAAGAGAATGAAATCTTGGCTTTGGACGCGATGAGCATGGGAGCTCCTAAAACTCAGGAATTTCTATCAGTAATGAAGAATCTGAAGTTGGATAACAAGAAAACCTTGATGTTGGTTCCTGAGATGGATGGCAATGTGAATTTGTCAGCCCGAAATCTTGAGAATCACAATGTACAGGTTGCAAACTTTGTCTCTACTTATGAGATTTTGGATTGTGATCGTTTGATTCTGGTTGGAAATGCGCACGAGGTGCTTGCAAGCCTCCTAAATAAGTAAGAAGATGAAACAGATTTTGATTAGACCGGTTATTACCGAGAAGATGACAGCTATCTCGGAGAAGGAAAACAAGTTTGGTTTCATCGTGGATGGAGGTGCCAACAAGATTGAGATCCGCAAGGCAGTTGAAGAGCAATTCGGTGTTAAAGTAGTGTGTGTTAACACTATGAACTACGATGGTAAGCGTAAAGTACGCTACACAAAGACCGGGATTGCTGCGGGACGTACAAAGGGCTACAAGAAAGCTGTAGTTCATGTTGCGGAAGGTGAGACAATTGATTTTTACGAACACATTTAATAGGCTTCGGCGATGGCGATTAGAAAATTAAATCCAGTTACACCAGGAACCAGACATCGTATTGTTACCGATTTTGAGGGCATTACGACTGATAAGCCCTACAAGGGTTTGGTTACCTCGTTGAACAAGTCGGGTGGCCGTAATAACCAGGGACGTATGACTATGCGTTACCGTGGTGGTGGTCACAAGCGACGATACAGGATCATCGATTTCAAGCGAGAAAAGCATGGAGTTCCTGCGAGTGTGTTGACAATTGAGTATGATCCAAACCGTTCTGCACGAATTGCTTTGGTAGAATACAAGGATGGAGAAAAGCGATATATCGTGGCTCCACAGGGACTACAGGTTGGTCAAACAATCATGAGTGGTTCTGACGCGACTCCCGAAGTTGGAAATGCGATGTTCTTGAAAGATATTCCTTTGGGAACTGTGATCCACAACGTTGAGTTGTATCCTGGAAAAGGTGCCCAAATGGCTCGCAGTGCGGGGTCGTATGCTCAGCTCAATGCTCGAGAAGGTAAGTACGCAATCGTTAAACTGCCTTCAGGAGAAGTTAGATTGATTTTATTGGGTTGTTTGGCGACAATTGGTTCGGTAGGTAACTCAGAACATAACTTGCAGCGTTCAGGTAAAGCCGGACGAAGCCGTTGGTTGGGTCGTCGTCCACGAGTACGTGGTGTTGTTATGAACCCTGTTGATCACCCAATGGGTGGTGGTGAAGGTCGCCAGTCAGGTGGTCACCCACGCTCTCGAAATGGTATTCCAGCGAAGGGTTATAAGACTAGAGCTCCTAAGAAGCTGTCGAATCGCTTAATTATTGAACGAAGAAAGAAGTAAGACATGGCCAGATCACTTAAGAAACCACCGTTTGTGCATTACAAGTTGATGCAACGTGTAGAGGAAGCGCAGTCTTCAGGCAAGAAGTCGGTAATCAAGACCTGGTCACGGTCTTCAACAATAACTCCTGACTTCGTGGGGATGACCATTGGTGTTCACAACGGGAAGACGTTTGTTCCTGTTTATGTAACAGAGAATATGGTTGGGCACAAACTGGGAGAGTTTTCACCAACTCGTAACTTCCGTGGACACGGTGGTAACAAGAAGTAAACTGAATAGAGAATAGATAAAGATTGCTGAAATGGGACGCAGAAAACAAGATACAGCAAAGAAGCTTCAGGAACAACGTGCTAATATGGCATTCGCCAAATTGCGCAATTGTCCGACTTCTCCCACAAAAATGCGCTTGGTAGCAGATATCATCCGTGGAAAGGAGATTAATGAAGCTCTGAATATTCTGAAGTTCAGTAAGAAGGAAGCTTCCGGACGAATGGAGAAGCTTGTTAAGTCGGCGATAGCCAACTGGGAAGCGAAGAATGCAGGAGAGCGGATCGAAGACGCCGGCTTGATAGTGAAGGAAGTACAGGTTGATGGCGCTCGAATGTTGAAGCGTATTCAACCAGCTCCACAGGGCCGTGCTCACAGAATTAGAAAGAGATCAAATCACGTTACTGTTGTAATCGACAGCGCAAAATAAGATAGCGGAAATGGGACAAAAGACAAATCCAATTGGTAACAGGTTAGGTTACATCCGAGGATGGGACTCTAACTGGTATGGCGGAAAAAACTACGTTGACAAGTTGGTTGAGGATGATAAAATCCGAAAGTACCTTATGGCTCGTCTTCGTAAGGCTTCCATTGCCAAGATTATCATTGAGCGCACGTTGAAGTTGGTTACAGTTACCATTAACACTGCCCGTCCGGGAGTTATTATTGGTAAGGGAGGATCTGAAGTTGACAAGTTGAAGGAGGAGTTGAAGAAGCTCACCAAGAAGGATGTTCAGATCAATATATTTGAGATTAAGCGTCCTGAGTTGGACGCACAATTGGTAGCTGATGGTATTGCTCGTCAGATTGAAGGACGTATTTCATTTCGTCGAGCAATCAAGATGTCGGTATCGAGCACAATGAGAATGGGTGCAGAGGGTATTAAGGTTTTGATTTCTGGTCGCTTGAATGGAGCTGAAATGGCGCGTTCAGAGATGCACAAGGATGGCCGAATTCCATTGCACACGTTCCGGGCAGATATTGACTATGCGTTGTCAGAAGCACACACTACCTACGGACGAATTGGTATTAAAGTATGGATTTGTCGGGGAGAGGTGTATGGAAAACGTGATTTGTCACCTTCTACAGCACTCCAAGATCGTCGTGGTGGCGGAGGTGCAGGTAAGAAGCCAGGCGGACGTCGTCGTCCGGCGGGAGCACCAGGAGCAAAGAGAAAATAAGTAGTAGGAAAAGATTAAAGGTTCAAAGCAATGCTACAACCGAAAAGAACGAAATTCAGAAGAATGCAGAAAGGCCGCATCAAGGGCCTTGCCTATCGCGGTTCAACTATCGCATATGGATCATTTGCATTGAAATCTACTGATGAAGGATTCATTACTTCACGTCAGTTGGAAGCAGCACGTATCGCGCTGACCCGTCACATGAAGAGGGAGGGAAAGGTTTGGATTCGAATTTTCCCTGACAAGCCTATCACCTCAAAGCCTGCGGAAGTACGTATGGGTAAGGGTAAGGGTGCTCCGAGTCACTGGGTGGCCGTTGTGAAGCCGGGACGAATCATGTTTGAAGTTGATGGAGTTCCTTCAGTTGTAGCAAAAGAGGCTTTGCGACTTGCAGCTCAAAAGCTTCCAGTACGAACCAAAACAGTCGTTCGCCACGACTACCAAGAATAAGGAATTATGAAAGCGTCGGAATTGCGTGATCTCACTGTAAATGATTTGCAGGAGAAATTGGAAATGGAGCGAGCAACGTATCACAAGATGCGTTTCCAGCACAACGTGTCGTCTACTGAGAACCCTTCGATGTTGAAGGTTGCACGTAGAAATGTTGCACGTATTCTAACAGAATTGAACGCAAGAAAACTTGCTGAAAAATAAGAAGTGATGAGAAACTTGAGAAAAGAGCGTATCGGTGTAGTTACCTCCAACAAGATGAATAAGTCGATTGTTGTGATGGTTGAGCGTAAGATGAAGCACCCGATGTACGGAAAGTTCGTTAAGCGTTCTAATAAGTTCCTTGCGCACGACGAAAACGAAGATTGCAATATCGGAGATACAGTTCGCATTATGGAAACTCGACCATTGAGCAAGAACAAGCGATGGAGATTGGTCGAAATCGTTGAACGAGCTAAGTAACCTCCCACAATAATTAGAAGTCATGATTCAAGCAGAGAGCAGACTGAAAGTTGCGGATAACAGTGGAGCAAAAGAAGCACTGTGTATCAAAGTACTTGGTGGGAGCAAGCGGCGCTATGCATCACTAGGAGATAAGATTGTTGTTACCATAAAAGAAGCTATGCCTTCCGGTAACGTGAAGAAAGGTATTGTTTCAAAGGCGGTAGTTGTTCGCACGAAGAAAGAAGTGCGACGTGCAGATGGTTCATACATCCGATTTGACGACAACGCTATCGTACTACTGAGCGCATCAGGTGAACTACGTGGAACGCGTATTTTTGGACCTGTTGCACGTGAACTGAGAGAAAAAGATTACCTCAAGGTGGTTTCATTGGCCCCTGAAGTATTGTAATACACAAAGCGTATTTGCTATGTATAAGAGAGTAAAAGTAAAGAAGGGTGACGAGGTGATTGTGATCGCTGGTTCTGACAAAGGTTCTAAGGGACGTGTGTTGGAAGTATATCGCAAGAACGATCGTGTGCTGGTTGAAGGTGTGAACATGATTAAGAAGCATCACAAACCAAGCCCAACAAACCCAGAAGGCCGCATTGAAGAGAAAGAGGCGGCCATCCATATCTCAAATGTTATGGTTGTTGACGGAAGTGGCAACGCCACCCGCATTGGCCGTCGACGAGGAGACGATGGAAAACTGGTGAGGTATTCGAAAAAAAATAAAGAGGAGATTAAGTAATGAGTTACGTTCCAAGACTTCGAAAGGCTTACGATGAGGAAATTGCGCCAAAATTGAAAGAGCAATTTGGCTACTCATCGGCAATGCAAACTCCACGTCTGGTTAAGATTTGTTTGAACCAGGGGATTGGTAAAGGCATCGGTGATCGCAAGTTGGTTGACACGGCGGTTGAGGAGATGTCATTGATTACCGGACAACGCGCTGTTCCTTGTTATTCAACCAAGGACGTTGCAAACTTTAAACTGAGAAAGGGAATGCCTATCGGTTGTAAAGTGACGTTGCGAGGACAAATGATGTATGAATTTCTTGATCGTTTGATCGCGGTGGCGTTGCCACGTACACGTGACTTCCGTGGAGTGAGATCATCTGGTTTTGATGGTCGTGGAAACTTCTCATTCGGAGTTCAGGAACAAATTGTGTTTCCCGAGATCGACCTCGATAAGATCAAGAGCATTAATGGTATGGACATCACTTTTGTGACTTCTGCCGATACAGATGAAGAAGCTCGAGCATTGTTGAATGAATTTGGGTTCCCCTTCACAAAAAATTAATAGCATGGCTAAAGAATCAATGAAAGCGCGTGAGCGCAAGCGCCAACGAATGGTAGAAAAGTATGCCGATAAGCGTGCCGCCTTGAAAGCAGCAGGTGAATGGGAAGAATTGCAGAAGCTACCTAAGAACTCTTCTAAAGTTCGTTTGCACAATCGTTGCCAGTTGACTGGTCGTCCACGAGGATACATGCGACAGTTTGGAATTAGCAGGGTAACTTTTAGAGAGATGGCTGTATCTGGAAAGATTCCGGGTGTTAAGAAGGCCAGCTGGTAATCAACATTGAACACGATATACTATGTATACAGATCCAATAGCAGATTTTTTGACTCGTATTAGAAACGGGTTGATGGCAGGACACAAGGTGGTTGAGATTCCAGCTTCTAATGTGAAGAAGAATATGACCAAGATTTTGTTCGACAAAGGATATATCCTCAACTACAAGTTTGAAGATGATGACAAACAAGGGATTATCAAAATCGCCCTTAAGTATCATCCGAAGACGAAGAAACCGGTAATCACTAAGATTCAGCGCGTATCTTCTCCAGGTTTGAGAAAATATACCGATTCGAACAACTTACCACGAGTTCTGAATGGTTTGGGAATTTCTATCCTTTCGACATCGAAGGGAGTAATGACCGACAAAGAAGCAAGAGAGCAAAACGTAGGGGGTGAAGTCCTCTGCTATGTTTACTAATAATTGAGATAAAGAAAGTACCATGTCACGAGTAGGTAAATCTCCTATAAACATTGCCA
>JAGQVX010000063.1 GCA_020437755.1 Flavobacteriales bacterium | reverse complement strand
TGTGGTGCTGCCCGAGACAATCGATCCGGAAACAGGTGATTGGGTGATCGTCACCGAACCGCAGTTATCGCTAGATGCGGCCAGTGAGGTGTAGTCGGGAAGTAACCCGTCGCATCCTGCGTTGGCACTGATGATTTGATCACCCGGACAGGCAATCGATGGATTGGTAGTGTCTTGTACGTCAACATCAAACGAACAACTCGTGATGTTTCCGCTAATGTCTTCAACGGTAATGGTTACGGTGGTCAGTACCGCTATCATAGTTCCCGCCGCCGGGCTCTGAGCGATGGAAGCTATGGTGCAATTCTCCGTAATGGATGCCGAAAGCGTGTAATCGGGCATAATGGCTTCACAGCTTGCATCGGCTGAAAGGATCTGATCGGCCGGACAATCCACTACAGGTGCAGTTGTATCTTCAACCGTCACATTAAAGCTGCACGAAGCCGAATTTCCGGCGGCGTCTTCTACGGTGAGGGTCACCAGTGTCGTACCCGATACCAGGGTGCCAGGGACCGGCATTTGGCTTAATGCCGAAACTGTACAATTATCACCTGCAGTTGCCATCGTTGTATAATCAGGCAACACCGCCGAACACGATGCATCGGCAGTCAGGAATTGATCTACTGGACAGCTGATCGTGGGCAGTTCGTCGTCTTCCACCACCACATCGAAATCGCAGCTTTGGGTGTTTCCTGCGCCATCGGTGGCCGTGAGGGTAACTGTGGTGCTGCCCGAGACAATCGATCCGGAAACAGGTGATTGGGTGATCGTCACCGAACCGCAGTTATCGCTAGATGTGGCCAGTGAGGTGTAGTCGGGAAGAATGGCCTGACATGCACCATCGGCTGTAAGTACCTGATCAGCAGGACACGAAATGGTTGGATTAGAAATATCATTTAATGACACGTCAAATGAGCACGATTTCACGTTTCCGGCTGCATCCTGTGCGGTCAGGGTTATGGTTGTGGGAGATGAGATTACAGTACCCGGAACCGGCATTTGGCTGAATGCCACAATTCCGCAATTATCGGCAGCTGTGGCCAAAGCGGTATAATCGGGCAAGACGGCCTGACACGAAGCATCAGCATCGAGTGTTTGATCGGCAAGACACGCAATGGTAGGTAGTGTATTGTCGGAAACCGTAATGTTGAACGCGCATGACGTTGTATTGCCTGAAGCATCGGTAGCCGTGAGATTGATCACGTGTGTACCTGTGGTGAGCAACGTACCCGCAACGGGGAGCTGTGTAAACGTATCCAACGCGCAATTGTCGGACATGGAAACGCTGGTCGAATAATCAGGAACTGTATAAGCACAGGCCGAATTGGCATTGACGAACTGATTGCCCGGACAAACCAGGACCGGCGCAAGCACATCTTCAACAAAGACATTAATCGAACAAGTAGCTGTATTTGCAGGATCGTCGACCGCTTTCACCACAAGAACGAAATCTGAGGCCGGAAGAGCTACTCCTGATGGGAAATCAGCAGTTAAGTCTATAGGTCCGCAATTGTCGGTAACGGTTACCAAATCATCTAAATCGGGCAACACTACTTCACAATTGGTGTTGGCTTGAAGAGTGATGGAAGCCGGACACGTAAGCACCGGCGCGGTAGTATCGTCGAGCTCAAGCCAAAATTGACATGCTACTGAATTTCCTGAGTCGTCGCTGAATGTACAATCGACAAATTGACTGGCAGATATGATCGTTCCTGCTCCCGGGCTTTGGGTGTATGAAACCGGCGAGCAATTGTCGGAATACGTGAATAATCCACCATAATCAGGCACAACAAAATCGCAATCGGCCGATAATTCTCCGGTTTGGTCACCAATGCAGGCTACCGTGGGAGGTGTATTGTCGAATGGAATCACCTCAAACGAGCACGACGAGCTGTTGCCCGCGTCATCGGTGGCCGTTATGGTTACCAGAGTAGTAGTGTCGAAGGTTGATCCAACAGCAGGTGATTGGGTGAGAGTGAGCGTACTGCTGCAATTGTCGGTGGCATTCGCCAAAAGGGTAAAGTCTTCTAAAATAGCTTTGCACGACGCATTCATGGCTGTCCACTGCGTGCCCGGACAGCTAATGGCAGGGGCAGATTGATCTTCAACCAAAACGTTGAATGTGCAGCTATTCAAAGCGGTTGCAATTAGTCCTTTCGATAATGTCACTTCCGTATCGGAGGTAATTACCGTACCTGCGGGTGGGTCCTGATAAAGCGTGGCCAGTGTTCCACAAGTTGTGGTTTCTGCTGAACCGGTGTAATCGGGAAGTACAACTTCGCAATCGGCATTTAATGCCAATACTTGATCTTCGGGACAATCGGGAGGTCCGAGATCCAGAATAGCCAGAAGTAACACATTGAATGTACAGCTATTGCTATTTCCACTGGCATCTGTGGCTGTGACAGTCACCGGAGTTGCCGCAAGTATTTGTGATCCCGCAGCAGGTGACTGGGTAATGGTTGGATTTGAATCGCAATTGTCGGCTATGGCCAGAATTGCGGTGTAGTCTGGTAAATAGTAGTCACAAGCATCATCTGGAGGCAGATTGATTACACCCGGACAAGCAATGTCGGGAGCAGTATCATCCACCACGGAAATCGTGAATGTACAAGTATCCGTTGATCCGGCATCGTCGGTGGCAGTAAGGGTTACGACCGTATCGGCATTGATGGTTGTCCCTGCCGCCGGATCCTGAGTAATCACTACGTTGCCACATCCATTGGAAGTTGTGGTTGTTGAATAGTCGGGAACTGTAGCGGTGCAACTGTTGTTCAGCGCAATTTCCTGAGCTACCGGACACATCAGTTGAAGTCCTCCTCCAATGAAGGTTGGAGTAACCTGAAAAGAACACGATGAGCTGTTTCCTGCATCATCTGAAACCGTCATGGTGACTGTTGTTGCTGCATTAATCACGGTTCCGGGAGAGGGAGACTGTGTAACAGTCATTCCTGAGGAGCAGTTGTCGGATGTAGCTGTAAAAAATGCGTAGTTGCCCAGTACAAACTGACAATTCACATCAGGTAGAACCGGTTGATTTCCCGGACAAACGATAGCCGGAGGTGTTGTGTCTTCAACTATGATGCTGAAAGAACAAATCAGATCCCCATCTTCATCACTTATTGTTGCTGCATGGATTCCTTCCGAAAGAACGGTACCTTGAGCAGGGGATTGGGTGTAGCCGGTGGGCGCACATCCTGAAATGGTGAATGCCGAAATCAGGTCTTCAACGGTATATTCACAAGATGCATTCGCAGAAACCGGATAATTGACCGGACAAGATACTTCCACGTCTTGCACATCAATGAAAACGGGCACAGAGTACACACCCTGACAGCCCGGATATTTGACGTATGTCTTAACCAGCACATCACGAGGAATGGCATTTGAAAAAGCATCGGACGTTTGAAAAGGCAAGATATTCCATGTTAATCCGCCATTCAGACTGTACATCCACTGGATATTCCCTGCATAGCCGGAAAGAGTAAAATCCACTTCTTCGCCCGGACAAGGAGTCAGATTTGAGACGTTGATGGTTCCTGCACTAGCAGTTTGCGGGCAACAACCTGAGACACCCGAAGCATGGTATTGAGCACCCATTACAAATGAGTTCTCACCTTTGTTGTTGGTGGCGGAAAGGAAATCGTCATTTGCCTGTCCGCAAATCCAGTAATAACCTTGGTACCCGCAGTGTACGCCATGTCCAAAGTCTTTGTTAGCACCTTCGAATACTTCACCCCCCAGGCAATCGCCGTCGGTGTTGTATTGGATGGTGAACACATCTTCATTGCTCGAAGAGGATATAAAATCGCCACTAGGAAGTGAGATCGATCCATTCAGATCACCTACAATAATGATATTCCCATCTTGATTGGCATCGATGTCGCAGATTTGAACTTCGCTATCCGAGTCGAAAGAAAGGGTGTGCCAGTTGTCGATTCCGGTATCGGGGTTTACGCCCATAACGAGTACTTCCAGTCCGTCTCCAAATGAAAGTAAAGCGCCACCAGGCAGTGCCACAACATGACCCAAATTGCACTCGATATTGCACGCAACAAACAGTCCGTCACAATTGCTCGTTGCACTAAAACCTGTTGTAATTCCATTATTGCCCGTGAATACCGGTTGGCTCCACACCGGAGTGCCGTCGCTGGCTATTTTCAGCATGTAGCCGTCGATTCCATTATCCAATGAATTGATCGCAAGGGCATCTTGCGGATTTAAATCCTTGTCATACACTTCGAATTGTTGTCCGGTAAAACCACCAAATACAAAAACCTCGTCCTCTATCACTGTGAGGTCGAAGCTGGTGCTCAGCGAAGGGTTGGAAGTATCGTAGTCGTCTTCTTCAGACCCCATGGTCACGAGCCAGAGCTCAGTACCGGTGAATGATTTTTTAACGACACAGGAATTCACGGTGTTGTTGTCCAAAGCATCGGCATCGGAGAAGGTGGCATTGTTGCTGTCGTAGCTGCCTAAAAAGTAAACTCCGTTGGAGCTCACCTCCACGGCCATTCCTATGTCATGGCCATCGGACCCTTCTGTACAATGCCAGCGATATGCACCCCAACTCGAAAACGAAATGGACAGCATATCAAAGTCGTTGGCTGTATTGATTTTTTCAATGTACCCTGAAGTGGCATCACTTGCACCGGCAATAGCAAACTGATTCTGGAAATATCCGGTGAGGTAAAGGTTTTTATCCGGTCCCAACACCATATCGAAAATCTCATCATCCTTATTCGAACCAAATGTAATGAGCCACTCTACATATCCATTGTAGTCGATACGTGCCAGGTAAACGTCCTTATTACCGCCACCCTGTAAATTAACGTCACCGATGCCATAGCCAAGGGATTCATTTCCCATGAAATCTTCCATTGACGAACCGTCATCCACGGTTCCAACAATGAAAATGGCTTGTTCTTCTTCGTCGACTACGACAGCATTGGCTGTTTCCCAATTGGAATTCTGAGAAAGAAAGAGTACTTCCTCATCCTGACCTTTGGACAATAGACATGCAGTAAGCAGCGCGAAGAGTGTCGCTATTTTTACTAAAGCATTCATTTATGGCGTAAGTGCCTCATTCGGGTGTTGGTTGCACCCTCTTACGCCATATATGTCATGGGGTTACGTTTTTCCAATGGCGATATCGAAAAAACAATGGTTAATGTCCTCATTTTGTGTAGGATTTGTCCTACTCCTTCACAAACTTAAAAGTTGACTGATATTCAGCATTCATCACCCGAACTGAGTACATTCCAGGAGCCATTTCATCACTTAGTGGCAGTTCAACTCGACCCTGCACCTGCTGTAGCTGCTCGTCCGAGACTACCTTACCCGTGAAATCAATAATTTGCAGTCGTAGATTTTGTCCAGCTGGCAAATTCTCCAACCAAATGCGGTCATTCGCCGGATTGGGATACAAAGCAATAGCTTCGGCGTCCCATTCCTCTACTCCGGTGCAGTTCCACACGGTCACAATCTGAGCATCGGTATAGGCACAACCATCATCATTGTATGCGTCGAGAATCAGGGTATAGGTTCCCGGACCTACTTCGGAGCCATCTATGATGTAGAACTGGTTGATGCTGCCATCCTGCCATTCGTAGAAGAATCCTGCCGGACCAACAGCCATGTACTGTTCGTCATCACAAATAATAACATCAGCTCCCAAATCGAAGGAAAACGGTTCGTCAACCGACATGTTCACGGTCCAGTTGGCTATGCAATCATGATCATCGGTGAGTTGAAGCTGGTAGACACCGGCATTCAGGTTTTCGAGGTCTTCGGTATTGCCAATGAAGTCATCGGGACCTGTCCAGTAGTAGGAATACCCGGGTGTACCTCCGGAAATGGTGGCTTCGATAAAACCATCGCCAGAAAGTGGACAGAGCATATCAGCTGCGTCGAATGATGCCTGGAATGGAGCCGGTTCGTTGACCGTAAATTCGGCAGTAACCGAAGCTGATCCACAGGCGTTGGTCATAACCGCGGTATAAACGCCGCCGTTGAGGTCGTAAATAAACTTGTCGGAAGAAGAATAGCCAAAGGGACCGGTCCATTCTACCGTAAAATCACTTCCCCATCCAAACACATAGGGAAGAATAAAGCCATCGCCTTGTTCACCTTTGTTGAGCGGACAATTAATCGAACTTACGGCAGCAGTGGCTTGTGGTGTCTCTGGGACATATGTTTCTACCGAAATTGCCATGGCACCTACTGAACCATTCCAGCCATCAAGCTGAATCAGATAGGTATCTCCGGGAATCAGACAAGTAGAATACATTTCCGAAGAGAAACCGTTGGCGATACTACAACCGCCCGGCATATCATCATTTGCTGATACGAGAGTAAATGTGGACATGTCCAAACAGTCCTCAAAACTGTACAATGCAAGTTGCGTATCCGCTTCTGTTCCTTCGTTGCACGTAGTGATATACACCGATCCATCTTCCGGAGCTACGAAAGATGCCCAAATCGAATTGGTTACTGCTCCTTCGCACCATATTCCATATACTCCGCAATTGCCGCCGCCGGGAGTTACTTCAGAAACTGAAGCAATGGCTCCTGTATTGTCCATCATGACCGCTCCCCCATCTACGGTGAGCTCGAGGGCACCGCAAGGAGAATCAAACTCAACAACCGGTGGATTGCCTACTTCAAACGTCCAGGTGTTCCCATCTCCGGTTCCGTAATACACATAGCTCAGCGAACCATCTTCATAGATTTCAATGGTCAGTCCTCCATCTCCGTAGCTATCTACAAAGATGAGATCGAGGAATGTTCCTTCCGACATGCAGAATGGATCGACATTAATGACGGAGTTGCTTGGATACTCGCCCGCTACACCTTCCGGATTTCCGGTTCCGCTGCAGCCAACACCCATATCATTACCACCCCATACTATTGTCCCATCACCACAATCATTGCCGCTTGGTACAATTTGCCAGTAGTTTTCGTATCCCCAGGGATCCGTGTACATGATCATTGAAATTTCGACTTCGCCCGGATTGCATTGGGCAAATGAAGGGAGAGATGCCAGAG
Source organism: Flavobacteriales bacterium (assembly GCA_020437755.1). Taxonomy (GTDB): domain Bacteria; phylum Bacteroidota; class Bacteroidia; order Flavobacteriales_D; family Sanyastnellaceae; genus JADFAK01. The sequence continues at coordinate 13,414 of JAGQVX010000063.1, read as the reverse complement.
CGAAAAGCCCCAGAAAAAGAGTAGTCAGGATTGATTTCATTATTCTTGGTTGAAGGTTTGCTTCAAAAGTACATATTCTGGTTTATTCACCGGCAGCCCCACATGAAATATCGTGAAATACATTTAACCACTAGCCGTGAATCATAGCAGATGTTTTGCCCGCGAATATCCCTGTCGATTGCCTACCTTTGCCGGCAATGGTAAACGTGGAAATAGGCACAGTTTGCGAGCTTGAAGTTCGGGAAATGGAAGGCAGGACTCCCCTGCTCGCTTTTGGTGAAGAAACATTGGAACTCCCAGCCATTGATTCTCCTTTTGGAGTGAAGGTGGGAGATGTCCTGAGCGTTTTCTTGTTCTACGATGACCAGGGGGAAATCGCCGCTACCACACAGATTCCCTTTGTACTCCTCAATGAGATTGCAGCGGTCACGGTCAATTCGGCCACCAGCACCGGTGCTTTTGCTGAAATTGGCACCAGACGCGACATTTTCATTCCTACACGTGAGCAAATGGAACCCATGAAACGGGGTCGCCGCTACGTGATTATGTTGAAACACGACGCAGAAGGTCGCCGATTGTATGGTACTTCAAGAATACTTCCGCTTCTTCAGACACGCGACATTCCATTGGAACGTGGGGATGAAATCGACGGACTAATTTTCCATCGATTCCGTGAAGGATATAAGGTCGTGGTCAACGATAAATACGCCGGAGTGGTGCTTCGCAATGAGATGCTTAAAAATCTGCGTGTTGGTGATCGATTTAAGGGATATGTGCGCAAGGTGGAATTCAACAACTTGCTCCTTTCCACTCAAAAGGAAGGGATGGAGTTGCTGGAGGAGTCCAAGCAGCACATTCTGAATTTCCTGGAGCAACATGGCGGCTACGTGCGACTTACCGACGATTCGGATCCAGAGGAAATCAAAATCCGACTGCGCATGAGCAAGAAGACGTTCAAAAAAGCAGTAGGGATGCTCTACAAGGATGGCAAAATCGCCATTACCCGCCGAGGGATCAAGCTCCTCAAAGAGGGTGCTCCAATTCCACCTTTGCCGCATGGTAAGGTATGGGAGGTGGACAAGCCAAATGACAAACCAACCTCACGAAGCTCAACCGGTGGTCAACGAAGTCGCCGTCCGGAACATGCTTCAACTTACTCACGAAATGGCAAACCAGGCGACAAGCCGTCAGGAAAACCGGGAGGAAGGCCATCGGGGAGACCGGGAGGCAAACCGGGCGGAAAAATGTCGGGCAGACCGGGAGGTAAACCCGGTGAGAAGCCAGCAGGTAAATTCAGCCGATCTACACGCACGGAACGCGACGGTGAGGCTAAAAAAGGAGAAAAGCGCGTGATGAAAAGCATTAAGGACGTGCGCAATAACCGCCCAAACCGTAGGTCATGATTGCACTGATTTCGCCTGCAAAAACCCTTGATTTTTCGCCGCAAACGCAAACGCAAGAATACACGCTGCCTCGTTTTGCGGATGACGCGGCCTATCTGATCAACAAGCTTCAAAAGTTGAGCGCTGCGCAAATCGGCAAGCTCATGTCGATCAATAACGAATTGGCACAATTGAACTACCAGCGATTTCAGGAGTGGTCGCTTCCGTTTACCGCCGAGAATGCCAAACAGGCTTTGTTGGCATTTCGGGGAGATGTGTACCGTGGATTGGCGGCTGATGATTTCAGTCAGGATGACCTGGATTTTGCGCAGGAACATCTGAGGATTCTTTCCGGATTGTATGGTGTACTTCGTCCGCTGGACCTGATGCAGCCCTATCGGTTGGAAATGGGATCCCGATTTAAGGTGACGCCCACGAAAACCAATTTATATAAGTACTGGGATCAACGGATACGAGAATCCCTTTTGGCGGATGCCGGAAATGAACCCATCATCAACCTGGCCTCTCAAGAATACTTCAAAGCCGTAGTGGAAAAACACGTTCCCAACCGAATCATACATTGCCACTTCCGGGACTGGAAAAACGGGCAATACAAGTCGCTGCAAACCTATGCCAAACTAGGCAGGGGATATATGACCCGGTACATAATTAAGAACCGTATCAATGATCCGGAACAGCTCAAGTTGTTCAACGAAAAAAATTACAGCTTCAACGCTGGACTATCCAATGAAAACGAATGGGTATTTACCCGTGAAATAGTAGAACTCTAATATTCAATATGAAAAAGTACATCTGGTTACTCGGCGCCCTCGCATTTGGCGCATGCTCAACAACTCAACCAAGCAGCGAATTTACGCTTACCAATGAAGCCGATTCTCTAAGCTATGCGATTGGCATCAGCATGGGAGAAAGCTTGAATCAACAACCTATTGAAGGTCTGAATGTAGAAGCGATTCAGGTTGGATTGGAAAAACAAATCGAAGGCAGCAACGAATGGGACCTTGCCGATGTGGACATGTATATCCGCACCGTGATCAACGCCCGTGCTGAAGCGAAAAATGCTCAGGTTAAAGAAGAAAGCGCGAAATTCCTTGAGGAAAATAAAGGAAAAGATGGAGTGATGACCACGGAAACAGGACTGCAATACAAAGTCATTACTGAAGGTACAGGTGCCTCTCCAATGCCCAACGACAATGTAACGCTGCACTACCACGGAACGTTGATCGACGGAACCGTGTTCGACAGCTCGGTGGATAAAGGCAAGCCAATTACGATGCCTGCCAACCGCTTTATCCCCGGATTTACGGAAGGACTTCTGATGATGAAAGAAGGCGGAAAGCGTGTATTGTACATCCCATCCAATATTGGCTATGGCGATCGTCCGGCTCCGGGAAGCAAGATCCCTCCGGGCAGCGCATTGGTTTTTGAAATCGAACTTATTTCGGTACAACCGGCACAATAATCCCCTATGAGCATCCTTCTTGCGCTATTGGCCTTGGGTATCGTTGCATACTTTATGGTGAAATACCGCAAGAAGGATGTTTCTTTTTTACCCCTCCCCGATCATTATCCGAACATTCTCGAGGAACGGGTTGCCTATTACCGCGCGCTGTCCGTGGATCAGAAACGACAGTTTGAATCGGATATGAATGTATTCCTGCATTCAGTGACCATTACCGGCGTATCATGTGAGGTTGACGATGTCGACCGCGTGCTGGTAGGCGCCAGTGCTACGATTCCCCTTTTTGGTTTCCCGTTTAACTCCTACCCCAACCTGAGTGAGGTATTGCTCTATGCCAATCGCTTCACTTCCGACCATGAAATAGGTCCCCGCAAAGGGATCCTGGGCATGGTGGGTACAGGGTATATGTCGGGCACGATGATTCTCTCCAAACCCGACCTGCGCAGCGGTTTCCTCGGACAACAAGATGCACGCAATGTGGGCATCCATGAGTTCAGTCACCTGGTGGACATGAGTGATGGTGAGGCCGACGGCATTCCCGATAATTTTCTCAAACACCCCTACTCCATTCAATGGGTGGAATTGCTCCGGAAAAAGATCGAAGAGATCGCACAAGGCAAATCGGATATCAACCCCTATGCGCTCACGGGCAAAGAAGAATTTTTTGCCGTTGCATCGGAGTATTTTTTTGAAGACGCCGGGAGGATGGCCAAAGAGCATCCGGATCTGCACAGCGCGATGATCAATCTTTATCGACAAAACCCGACTTCCGATCGAGCATCTCAATCCGAACCTCGACGAAACGACCCTTGCCCCTGTGGCTCCGGATTGAAATATAAGAAGTGCTGCGGCCAATCAGCCTGATTTCAATCGTGCACTGTGAGAGGTGTCTGACAAGCTTTCGTCCTTGCTTCCATGTAACCTTCCTTTATAAATAAGAGTAAGCGTGCTCAAGCAGGCCCAAAATCTGCTACCACGATTATGAACCCAAGGAAGCCAATCGTACTCGCCATCACCGCAGTAATGTTCATGTTGAACGCGCAGGCTCAAAATGAAAGCCCGTGTGCTTCGGATGCGATCTACAACAATTTGATCGCTACTGACTCATTGTTTTCGCGCAGCATGATGTACCTCAACTACCGCTTGAGCCACATGCCCGTGGATGATCCCATGCGCAGCAGCGATGAGATATATGTGATCCCAACTGTGGTTCACATCATCCACGAAGGAGAAGGCCTCGGTCAACTTTCCAACATTTCCGACGAACAGGTTTTCAGCGCAATTGAAGCCCTCAACAACGACTTCCGCAAGGTTGCCGGAACGCAGGGCGACGGCGACGGTGTGGACGTTGGCGTGGAGTTCTGTCTGGCCAGCCGTGACCCGGAAGGCAATGCCACCACCGGTATTGTGCGGGTGAATGGGACCGTGATTCCCAATTATGCCGATATGGGTATTGAAGCATCCAGTGGCGTTGGAGCCAATGAAGCCGATGTTAAGGCCCTTTCTACATGGCCCCGCGAAGAATACATGAATATTTGGGTCGTCAACGAAATTGAAAACAACGATGCCGGAGGTGGCGTGCAGGGATTTGCATACTTCCCGTTTAACAGTCCGCTCGACGGTATCACTATTCTATACAACGCCTTTGGTACAGTGGGCAACTTGAAGCCCAATACCGACGAAAACCGAACCCTCACCCACGAGGTGGGGCACTACCTGGGACTTTATCATACGTTTCACGACACCGACGCGTGCGATGATGAGACCAACTGCGTGACTCAAGGGGATCGTGTATGCGACACTCCGGCCACTCCACTTTCGACGATGTGCTCTTCACCTGCTTGCGGTACGCAGCAGGTTGAGAATTATATGGACTATACCTCGGAAACCTGTAGAAACATGTTTACCGACGGACAAAAACTGAGGATGCGAGCCACCTTGCTCGAAGACCGTGGATCGGTTTTGGAGTCATTTGGCTGCGTTCCGGTAACCGACTATGATGCCGGAATTGCCAGTATCGAGTTTCCCGGATTGTCGATCTGTTCTTCGACATTCGATCCGGAAATCATCCTTACGAACTATGGCAGCACCACCCTTACATCGGTTCAAATCACCTACTCCATCGACAACGGTCCCGACCAAAGCTATTCGTGGAGTGGTTCGTTGAGCCAGGGACAGTCTACCAATGTGAGTCTGCCTTCGATTAGCGGCACCGTAGGTATGCGTACGATACATATGAGTTGTCATTCGCCAAATGGGGTAGCCGATGAAAACACGTCCAACGACGAACTGGATAAGACCTTCGAAATTTCGAATGGAGAAGCCCTTCAATTAGAGATCAGCATTGACTATTTCGGAACCGAGACTTCATGGATCGTGCACGATGATGGAGGGAATGTCGTAGCTACCGGTGGCCCGTACATCAACAATGCCCAGGGAACAATCTACAACGAATCCATCTGCGTTACAGGAGGCTGCTATACCTTCACCATGTTTGATACCTACGGAGACGGGATGAGCTTCCTCAACGGATTCTACACGCTCGTAGATGGCAATGGAGACACCATTGCTGAAGGTTCGGGCAACTTTGGAGAAGAAGCAATACATACGTTCTGCGTAGAAACTGTGGTGAACAACGATCCGCCAACGGCCAATTTCACCAATTCGGGATCAACTGCCTGCGAAGGCGGACAAATCGACTATTACGATGCCAGTGCCAACGGTCCTACCAGTTGGAGCTGGACGTTTGAAGGAGGTGTTCCTCAAACTTCGAGCAACGCCTCACCTCAAAATATTACGTACAATACCCCCGGAACCTACGATGTGACTCTTACCGTGTCCAACGACGGGGGATCGGATACGTACACCTCAACGGTAACCATCGTTGACGGACCGACCGCCTCCTTGTCATCATCGGCCATTTCGTGTCATGACGGCAACGACGGTGTGATCACCGCCACGGCTGGAGGCACAGGCCCCTTCTCCTATAACTGGAGCAATGGAGGCACCTCCGCATCTATTTCCGGACTGTCATCGGGCAACTACAGCTTGATGCTAACCGACGGAATTGGATGCACGGCTACGGCAAGTACTTTCCTCAGTAACCCATCGGCAATGAATTTGTCTTTGGTAGCTGATGATCCGTTGTGCAACAATGCCAGCAACGGTTCACTTACCGCAACGGCTTCAAATGGTGGTGGGGGCTATACGTATAGCTGGAGCAACGGTATGACCGGTTCCGCTATCAGCAACATACCTGCAGGAAATTACACCGTAGTAGCAACCGACGCCAACGGATGCACAGCATCCGCAAGCGCAACACTCTACAACCCATCAGCGATAAGCCTCAATTTGAGCAGCACTCCTGTTTCTTGTCCGGGCAACGGCGATGGAAGCGTCTCCGTTTCTGCAAGCGGTGGCGCCGGAAATTACACCTACGCCTGGAGCAACGGACTGACCTTATCGACCATTTCCAACCTCCCCGCCGGAACCTACACCGTGACGGCCACCGATGCCAATGGATGTGCTAAAAACGGCAACGTTACCATCCAATCACCGCAACCTGTTGCTGTGAACTTGTTTGATTTTGACATCGCGTGTGGCGGATCTTCAGGTTCGGCTAATGTATCTCCCTCAGGAGGCACCGGAGCCTACACCGTGAGCTGGAGCAACGGCGCAACTGGAACATCGGTGAGCAACCTGAGCGAAGGATCGTACAGTGTAACCGTTTCCGATAATAATGGATGTTCGGCAACTGAGGACTTTGAAATCACCTCTTCCGATGCACTTGGTGTGCAGATTGAAACGTCGCCCATTTCGTGTTTTGGAATGGCCGATGGATCACTTGATGCCATCGTAAATGGTGGCAGTGGAAGCTACACCTACAATTGGACCGGAGGTTCAACAGGCACCGGAATCAACAACCTTTCAGCAGGAACTTATACCGTAGAAGTGGAAGACAGCGAGGGTTGTCCCGGGACGGCTTCGGTCACCCTTACGGAACCTGCCGAACTGGAACTTGCCGTGTTCAAAACCGATATTTCGTGCAATGGAATGGCCGATGGTACCGCCACAGCCACTGCAGGTGGAGGAACCGGTGTTCTTGCCATCTCCTGGAGCAATGGATCGACCGGCTCATCGGCAAGCGATCTTGACGCGGGCAGCTATACGGTGACCGTAACGGATGAACGCGGATGCCAGACATCTGAAGTAGTAAGCATCGTGGAGCCAAGCCAAATTGTGGCAACCGTAGAACTCACCGCTTCGGAGACGTGCGTGGGCAACGATGGTGCCCTTCAGGTGAATGCCATGGGAGGAAGTGGAAGTTATTCGTACTTCTGGTCTAACGGCGCTACAAGCTCATCCAACACTTCCCTCTCAGCAGGAAGCTATACCGTTCAAATTACGGACGGCAATGGTTGTTTGGCGAATGCCGAAGGAAATGTAACCAACGAATGCGAAAGTGTATTGCCAACGACGAAACTCGTAGCAGCCGATTGCGGAAATCACGGATACTTCCTGGAAGACTATATTTCCTGTGAGGCCATAGACAACGCCGAAATGTATCAATGGAAGTTTACGAATGCAGCCATTGGTCTTTGGGACGAACAGGTAACCCTGGGAAATAATACCAGCTTTCAACTGGCCGAAGTCACCGGATTGATCTACGGCGTGAGCGCCAGCGTTTCCATCAAAGTCATGATTGGCGGAGAATGGTCGCAATACGGCGAAATATGCCAAATTTCCATGTCGGCCGATATTCCTACTACCCAATTGGTAGCATCCGATTGTGGAATGCAAGAGGTACATCCCGGAACCATACTCATGTGCGAGGATGTAGCCGGTGCATTTGCCTATGAATGGCAATTCTCTTCGGGAACGGACGAATTGGTATTCACGAGTTACATCAATACGCTCACCATTTCGGAAGATATGGGATTGATCGACGGAAGCACGTATGAAGTAGCTATTCGCAGCCAGGTTGGACAAGAATGGAGTGAGTGGGGAGATGCCTGTGAGCTCAGTATTGACAATAGCTCCGGATTGGATTTGTCAGACAATGACTCGTCGGATTGGACGATTTATCCTAATCCGAATGATGGGGAAAAAATATTCATTGAAATAGGTAACCTTCAGCATGCGAGTGACGTAATAGAGCTTGAACTATTTAACGCATCGGGTCAGCGAATTGAAAAGATCTCAATTCACAACGAACCGGGCACTCACGTGAAAACGACTTACACCTTTGAAAACAAATTGCCATCCGGCATGTACTTTGTAAGGTACACCGCCGCAGGGCAAGCCCTCGAGAAGAAGATGATAGTTAGATGATATAGGGTGGAGACCAATTTACTTGGTCAAAAAAGAAAACCCTGCGATCCGAAAGGAAAGCAGGGTTTTCGATTTTAAGGGGTTTTGTAATCCCTATTATTTTGCCGCACCAACCGGGTAGACGATATCCGTCTCCCACTTCAACGTGTCGGGTTCAGACATTGGGTCGGTAACATATACTTCAAAAGGACTTCCGGTAACTTCAATCCCATGACATGCAATGTAGTTTTCCATTGCAGTCCAGGTATCACCGGTAGATTCATACGATCCAAAATGCTTGGCAACGAGGTAATCTCCTGCGGGAATAGTTCCGCTGGTAAAACCTGTTGGCACCTCGTGGGCTCCAACAACCGGAATGGAAAATTCCATATCCGCTTCATAGGTAGCTTCGTCAAAAGTGTGGTAAATCGCCATGGGGTGACTGGTCATGTCCATTTCGATAGCGTTTTCCATCATATACATCATGATGGCTCCATAGTTGGCGCCAAATACATCCGATGATATCTCCATTACATTCAGGTGCGCTGCGCGACCGATGTAGTTCATATCCGGCATGGCGACACGTTCGGGCTGAATTTCAGGCTTACCTTTTGCCTCAACTTGTTCTTTGAACAACGCCAAACCTTTTTCGAAGTCAGGACCTACCATTTTATCCATGTTGAGGAACAGACTCATCGGAAATGGATTTTCTCCTGCAAATCCCCAAGATACTTTGAACCCTCCTTCTTCAGCAGGAACAACAGTAATCCAACCATCAGATTCCGATTCCCATGGTTTAGTGAAATGCAAGTGAAAGTCCATTCGGCTATCAGAAATAGCGGTACAGCTCATCGTTCCGGCTCCTACCTCTTCGGTTGGGCTTTCCCATGAATAACTGCTACCCACAGTTCCCATTTCGCCATCAAATGTGTAGTTGATGCCCTCGGCAAGATCATCCCATGGGCTCCATTCAACCCAACGCTCAAAATTGGTAGCATGCTCATAAGCATCCCCATAGCAGGCATCCACAACTACCGATCGCTCAACAGAATAAGCGCCGTCTGTGGTCATCGCCAAAATAAATCCTACGGCCACAACAATGACGATAATGGCCAGCAAAACCTTTAAAAATTTCATAACGGGTGTTTTGGTTGGTTAACTCTTTTGGTTGTCAGGTCAAAGCCAAATGTAAATAAAAATTAGGTTATTAGCGGTTCAATCATTTTTCAGGCATGGAACACACTTTAATCACCAACGACGCTATTGTTCTCGGCGTACTTCTCGCTATTCTCGCTTTAGTATTTATTACTTCGTCGAGTAAAAACCGCTTCCTGGTGAAATTCTACACCTATGTTCCGGCGTTGTTGCTTTGCTATTTCCTGCCTGCCCTGCTCAATACGTTCAACATCGTCGACGGTGAAGAGAGCAAACTGTATTTCGTGTCCTCCAGGTATCTGCTTCCGGCCAGTTTGGTACTGTTGTGTCTCAGTGTGGACCTGAAGGCTATTATTAATCTGGGACCTAAGGCGGTCATTATGTTTTTCACTGCCACCATTGGGATTATCCTCGGCGGTCCCACAGCTTTGTATCTCATCGGACAAATCCATCCTGAAGTTTTTGGGGGTGATGGTCCCGAGGCATTTTGGCGGGGATTGTCTACGATATCAGGTAGTTGGATTGGAGGTGGAGCCAATCAAACCGCGCTCAAGGAAATCTCCAACACCACCGAGGCTCAGTTTTCCATTATGCTCCTGGTGGATGTGTTTGTCGCGAATATATGGATGGCCTTCTTACTTTTTGGAGCATCGCGCAGTAAAAAACTAGATCGCAAACTGAAAGCTGACACTACGGCCATAGAAGCGCTGAAGGAAAAAGTAGAAAACTACCAGTCGAGTATAGCAAAAGTGGCCAACTTCAATGACCTCATCATTATGCTCACCATTGCATTTGGGTGCGTCGCCCTGGGCCATCTCACGGCCGATTTGGTAGCTCCCTTTTTCGCTAATACGTTTGCCGCCATTCGCGAAACCAACCCTGACTCACCCATTATTTATTTGTCGTCATTGGGAACAGGGTTCTTTTGGCTTGTACTTATGGCTACCATCCTGGGGGTGGCCCTGTCATTTACTCCCCTCCGCAAGTACGAAGGTGCGGGAGCTTCGAAATTGGGGAGCGTTTTTCTATACATCCTCGTGGCTTCAATCGGATTGCACATCAATTTCAAAGAGGTGTATGAGAATTGGACCGATATCCAATGGGTAATCTACATCGGACTGCTTTGGATGGTCGTGCATATTATCATTCTCCTCGTTGTTGCCAAATTGATCAAAGCCCCCTTCTTCTTTGTTGCGGTGGGCAGTCAGGCCAATGTAGGTGGTGCTGCTTCAGCTCCTATTGTGGCATCTGCATTTAGCCCAACCCTGGCTCCGGTGGGTGTCCTTTTGGCTGTTTTGGGCTATGCAGTGGGTACTATCGGCGCTATCATATGCATGGAGCTCATGCATGTCATCTCTATGTAGGACTGGCTTTTCCTGACTTGTAGGATCTTGCGCTCAATCGTGCGGGATATTCCTTAACATCATTTTCATGCATTTGTACGTAACGTTTATTTACCAGCTTGCGTAGACGTCCACGTAAGTGATTGAAATGCATAAAACTATTGTACTACTGATGCTACTGTGTCCGGCTGTTTTATTCGCCCAGGACCAGGCACGGACTGTAATTCTGACTCCGGTCAACCAACTTTCGGCTGTTGAGCTGAAGGAGGCTGTTGATCTCATTCGGAAAACTTCGGAGGAGGGCACTACCGTTCAGGTGAATCTGCTCAAGTCCGAAATCACGGTTATTGCTCCTCAGGCTACCGACTTCACCCCCATGATTTCCCGCCTCGAAGACGTCAATTGTTTTTTCTATTCCAATCTGGAACTCAATCGCTCTGATGTTAAGGAGCGCTATATCGCGGCTCAAGGTGAGGCATACGCCAAATCCACAACCAGCGACACCCTATTTGTAACGCAAGCCCAACTCAATACAATGAGTGAAGCCAAGAGAAACCGAATGCAGCAAAGCTCCAACGTGGTGATCAAATGAATTTCGTGAAATCCATATCGGTCCTGCTCTTCCTTGGTGCTTCGGTGCACCTGGCCGCGCAATGTCCCAATAACAACTCCTTCTACACCGACCTCACCCCTTCGGCTCCGGGAGAGAGTGAGAGCGACAACTGTGTGTGGGGAGGGGATTATGTAACTGTAGACGTGGTGAGTGGAGAATCCTACACTTTTTCCATGTGTGGCACGAGCTGGGACTCCATGATGACACTGTACAAAGACGATGGTACCTTCCTCGCCTTCAACGACGATGAATGTGACTGGCAATCGGAAATCGAGTGGACGGCAACGTTCTCCGGCGAAGTACATGTGGTTATCGATAAGTATTACTGCAACAGCAATTCCTCATGCGGTACCCTCACCGTTTCCTGGGCCGACTCCGTTAGTGGAGGAGGTGGTCCGGGCATCAGTGGAAGTGGACCAGCCAACGACGATTGTGCCGATGCTATTCCTATTGACTGCGGAGACAGCGTTGACGGGACCACGACCAATGCCACCGATGACGATGATGCGGAGGATTGCGGAGTCTCTATATCGGCTCCCGGAGTGTGGTACAGCTTTGAAGGAAACGACGAATACGTGACCTTTTCCCTGTGCGACGAAACCGACTACGACAGTAAAATCAACATCTACTCCGGAACGTGCGACGATATGTACTGTCGTGCAGGAAACGACGACCAATATGGTTGTTCAAACTACTCTTCCGAAGTGACTACCCTTTGCTACAGTGGAACTACCTACTTCATCTTTGTACAAGGGTATGGCAATGAGACCGGCGACTTCACACTTAGCGTGGAATGTCATGGTTACAGTGATGTACCTCAGGACTGCAGCGGTGGAATCACCATTTGCGACGATAATACCTTTGGTGGCAATGCAGCCAGCTACGGATTGGTGCAGGAACTTAATGACGTGAACCGTGGATGCCTTACTGTAGAGCATCAAAGCCAATGGTTCTTCTTCTCTCCTATTACTCCGGGTACCATAGAATTTGAACTCAGCCCTACGAATGGTATTGATTACGATTTTGCTATTTGGGGCCCCTACGAAAGCATAACCTGTCCGCCCACAGAATCTCCCCTGCGGTGTACCTACTCCGCTTTGTATGAGCCTACGGGCTTGTCGCTTGGTGCCGGAGACTCTTCCGAACCTCCAAGCGGTGACGCCTGGGTTGAGGCCATCACCGTGAACAACGATGATGTGGACAAGTACTACGTCATGCTCATCGACAACTGGACAGCCGACAACACGGCGTACTCCTTTGAGTGGAACCTTACCGGGGTGATTCTCAATTGCGCACTCCAGCTTCCTGTGGAGTTTTTGGAATTTTCCGGTAAAGTTCTTCCGCAGCGCAATGAGCTGTATTGGGCTACCGCTTCTGAAATCAACAACTCGCATTTCGAAGTAGAACGCAGCATGGATATGATCGATTGGGAAGTGATCAGCTTTATTCCGGGTATGGGTACGGTGTATCAGGAAACGGAATACATCGTCAACGACCCCAATCGACCATTTGGCGTATGCTATTACCGAATCAAACAAGTAGACAACAACGGTGAATTCAGCTATTCGCACACCATTGCTCTCGAGTTTAACCCCATGATCGAGATCTTGTCGCTGTTCCCTAATCCAACCCGACAAGTCATTAATGCAAGCATACAGGCCAATGAATCCGAGGAGGTGAATGTGGGACTGTATGAACTTACCGGACGATTGGTGCAGGAATTTTCCATTCAGCTTGAACCGGGAGTCAACTTGTTTACTTTCGATATTTCAGAGGTGGAACAAGGACTTTACACCTTCCGCATTATCAACGATATCGGCCAAAACGTAGCCACCGAGCGTCTTTTCAAGAAATAATCGCCTCAGGTATTAGGCGTGCATCACACTTATTTTATTCGTATATTGCCGTGAGTAAACCTTAAGAGCTGACTCACAGCTATGATCAATGTACTAAAAACTCTCTTGTTTTTTGCGGTGATGGCATCCGCCAAATGTGCTGTCGCGCAATTCTCCGTGCAAATACAGCATTTGCCCGTGGAGCACATCGCTACGGTTCAAGAACTCAAATCGGACAATGATCTTGAAATCCAGGTGCTGGATGATCGGCAACACACTTTTCAGGTTGATGC
>JAGQVX010000062.1 GCA_020437755.1 Flavobacteriales bacterium | reverse complement strand
CTGGACGCTCTGCAAACCGGACAATGGGATAGAACCTATGATCAATTAATTGCACAAAAAAGTGCGGAGATTTCTCCAAGTCTCCTTCTTCTTGAAAAACGAGGAAGCCGTCTATTCAAATTATGGTCACGCTTTATTGCAGGTGGATCGGGGCAACCTCCGGGGCATCCCGCTCGACTCAGAAGAGCGCGTATGTTGCTGTTTCTCATACCCCTTGGCGCATTCATTCTCGGTCCTATCATGGCCATTATTTCTAAAATCCGCATTCTTTTTGCGAAGCGTGAACTCGAATCGGAAGTGGAAAAGTACATCGATAAAAAACCCGTTTCCTGAACTTTTTACCCATCTGATTGTTGCTTTCCGTGTTGACAATTGTGATTTTAGGTCGCATACGTCGGGCAGATGTTTTAATTTTACCGCCTTACATTGAAAAGCAACACGTTGGGACACGTTTACATAACAAGAACTGCTAGCTTCCTTCCTCATGATCCGATCGACAATGATCATATGGAAGAGTATTTGGGATTTATTGATGATAAGCCCTCGAAATCGCGACGATTGGTACTCCGCAACAACGGCATCAAAACCCGTTATTATGCCATGACCAAAGATGGTCGCCCCACGCACAACAATGCGCAAATCGCTGCTGAATCTATCCGACGCCTTACCGGTGATGGACTGGAACTTACCGATATCGATTTCATGGGAACAGGAACCACCAGCCCCGACCAGGTAGTACCTTCTCACGCATCCATGATCCATGGCGAACTTGGGCATGCGACGATGGAAATTGCCGGTTTTCAGGGTAGTTGTTGTAGTTCGATGAACGCAATGCGCATGGCGTACCTCGGCATACGTGCCGGAGCCATGAAGACTGCGGCTGCAGTAGGATCAGAGATGATGAGTTCGTGGATGCGCGCTGAGAATTTCCAGGAGGAAATTCGCAGTGCCAAGGAGATCGAGGAGAACCCTATTCTTGCTTTTGAAAAAGATTTCCTCCGTTGGATGCTTTCCGACGGTTCGGGTGCGGCATTGCTTCAGGACAAGCCAAATGATCAGGGTATCAGTTTGCGCATCGACTGGATGGAGCTCAAGTCATTTGCCAACCAACTGGACACCTGCATGTACGCCGGTGGTGATAAAGAAAGCGATGGACGCCTCACAGGCTGGCGACAAATGAGCCCTGAAGAAGGCATGCATAAATCGGTATTCAGTCTGAAGCAGGATGTACGCTTACTAGGCGATAATATCGTAGAACGTGGAAACGACTTTCTCAAGGAATTGGCCGTGAAGTACCAAATGGATTTTGACAAAATCGACTACTTCCTTCCACACCTTTCGAGTAATTTCTTCCGACAGAAAATTATGGATTCGCTCGACTCAACGGGCATGAGTATCCCCGCTGAGAAGTGGTTTACCAACTTGTCAAAAGTCGGAAACGTCGGAGCCGCGTCGCCTTTCCTGATGCTTGATGAGTTATTCCATTCCGGACGACTAAAATCTGGCGATATCATCTTCATGATGATTCCGGAAAGTGCCCGTTTTACATACGCTTATGTGTATCTTACGGTGTGTTAATTCCTCCGTATGAAGAAAAACGAAGTACCACAAGACGATGCCAACGTACTAGAGGGGAAGTTCAAGCCCCTCAAATATGCCACCAATGAAGATGGCTCATATACCCATGTGCATACTGTGGGTTGGGAACCCGAAAATCTGGCATTGGAGCAAGCGTGGGATGCCATTCACGAGAATCTGGAGCTGATCGCGCAGGAAATAGCCAGAGGCGATGCTTCCCCCATTAAGTACTTCATGGAAAAGTGCCTGATGGAACCGCCAATGTTGGCTCAATACATGGGAATTTCGCGCTGGAGAGTGAAACGACATCTCAAAGCACGCGGATTTGCCCGACTTAGTGAAGAAAAGCTGCGTCAGTATGCCTCAATCTTCAACATCAAGCTCGAAGAACTGACTCATTTTGACCCAAATTCACACGATTGAAAATAGACTTTGAACACCGGCAGTCGGCCCATTGTGAAACCGGCGTAACTTCCAACCTACTGAATTTCCAAGGAATCAATCTCTCGGAACCTATGGTTTTGGGTATTGGAAGTGGGTTGTTTTTCAGCTATATCCCGTACATCAAACTCAACGGAAATCCGGGGTCGTCTTATCGTATCTATCCCGGATTGATTTATCGCCGGGCAACCCGAAGGCTGGGCATTAAAACCCGATTGGTTTCTTTTCGTTCGGCCGACGCTGCTATGAAAGCACTGGACGAAAACCTCCGGAAAGGAATCCCGACAGGTGTGCTTACGAGTGTGTATTATCTGCCTTACCTCCCCAGTCAGTACCGCTTTCATTTCAACGCTCACAACATAGTGGTATTTGGGAAAGAGGGTGATGAGTACCTGGTGAGTGATCCGGTGATGGAGGTACCGACCCGAATTCATGCAGACGATTTGGCAAAAGCGCGATTCGCGAAAGGCGTGCTTGCTCCGAAAGGTAAAATGTACTATCCCATAAGTGTTCCCTCTGAATACGCTCTCAAATCGGCACTGATCAAAGGGATCAAGCACACCGCAAAAGATATGATAACGATTCCCGTCCCGATGTTTGGAGTGAAAGGAATGCGGAAACTCGCGCGTGATGTGCGCAACTGGCCGGTGAAGGTAGGTGAAAAGAAAGCCCGCCTCCACTTGGGAAATTTGGTGCGCATGCAGGAAGAAATAGGAACCGGAGGCGGTGGATTTCGTTTCATTTATGCTGCCTTTCTGAAAGAGGCTTCTCAGATACTCAACATGCCTGAGCTCAATGAAATTGGTGATGAATTCACAGCCGTTGGTGATCGTTGGAGGGATTTTGCGCTGGCATCCGCCAAAATTTTTAAGCAACGATCCAATGCCACTGCAGGCTACGGCGAAGCTGCAGATATTATCCTGGAATGTGCCGATAAGGAGGAACAATTGTTTCGCAGAATCCGGAAACTCGATTTTCCGAAGCCATGATTCATATTGATCAACTGCATATCAAGTATCCCGGCGCTTCGCGAGCTGCCGTCGATGGATTGTCGCTCCACATTCAACAGGGTGAAATATTCGGACTGCTTGGACCCAATGGTGCGGGCAAAACCTCAACCATCAAAGCAGTATGTCAACTTCACAAGGCTCAGTCCGGATCGATTCGTTTTAATTTTGGAGATCACGCTCAAAGTCCATTGCAACATATTGGATTGGCACCTCAGGAAATAGCGCTCTACCCTACCCTTACGGCGCGGGAGAATTTGCAATTCCTGGGCGATCAATACCTGGTTCCGGCAGCTCAAATGAAGGAGCGCATGGATAGCTATCTCGAAAAGTTTGAACTCGCCGATCGTGCCGATGACAAAGTGAAGACTTACAGCGGGGGAATGAAGCGCAGGCTCAACCTCATTGCAGCGTTGTTGCACAATCCTTCCCTGCTCATTTTAGATGAACCTACCACGGGCGTCGATGTTCAATCGCGTGCAATTATCCATCAGTACTTGCGGGAGGCCAATGGAGATGGCCTCACCATTTTGTATACGTCTCACATTCTCGACGAAGCTGAGCGCTTGTGCCATCGGGTTGCCATTGTGGACCATGGAACTATTTTGGATATGGCCCCCATCAATGAATTGCGCTCCAAATATCAGTCGGCCGACCTGGAAGAAGTATTCATTGCCCTGACCGGCAGAAAATCGCGCGACTGATCATGAGGAGGTTTTTATCGGCATATCGAAAGGACTGGTTGATTCTTACGCGAGACCGCGCCGGATTGGCCTTGTTGTTTATTATGCCTCTGGCGTTGACGGTGATCATGGCATTGATTCAAGATGCTCCCTTTAAGACCTTCCAAAACAGCTCTATTGATGTGGCTGTTTTCGCTCCCGACAGTGGCAAGTACGCTCTCGAAGTTATTGACGCTCTGCAACAGGTCGAGGGATTCCAAATTCACACCTTGACCGCAGACGCTCCCCCCTCTTCGTATGAGGCATTTCAGGCTATCGTGCGCATTCCAGAATCGTACAGCGACAGCCTCACAATTTCCAACACTTCACGCATCATGCGCCTCGCCGATCCTGACGAGCACATTGTGGAAGGGCCAAAAATCGCGGTGGAATTCGATCCGGCTATTACGCCGGGCTTTCGTGAATTAATTCGTGCTCATTGCCATCGGGTAGTGAGTCGTGTGGAACTCAAGGGATTTGTGGAAGCTTACAGTCAGTTATTCCCCCAAATGGCGGGAGATGTGTCCGTTGGTGACCTGTTTCCCGAAAACACGCTGGAAGTGGCCAGCGAGGAGAATAATGAAGCCGACGAGAAGTACAATTCCGTTCAGCACAATGTTCCGGCCTATGCCATATTTGGGATATTCTTCATTGCCCTGGCACTTTCCGGAAACCTAATAAAAGAACGCGAAGACGGCAGCAGCATGCGACTCCGGCTTATTCCTGCCAGTCCATGGCCTTTGGTATTGGGCCGTATTGCAGCTTACCAAACCATTGCCTTTCTGCAGGCACTTTTGGTATTTCTTGCCGGTATCTTTCTGATGCCCTTGCTAGGGTTACCGGCGCTGGAAGTGGGAAGCGGAATTCCGGGCGTGGTGTGTATTACGCTTGCCAGTGGATTTGCCGCTGCCGGAATGGGACACTTGCTAGGTACGGTATTCAAAAGCCAACAACAAGCAGCGGCTACAGGTGCCATCAGCATTATCATTTTGGCAGCATTGGGAGGTATTTGGGTGCCCACTTTCGCCATGCCAAAGGTGCTCCAGTACGTCTCCATGATTTCTCCGCTCAATTGGTCAATGACCGCTTTTCAGGATATACTGCTGCGCAACCAATCCGTCATCCACATCTGGCCACAACTGCTCTTGCTCTGTGCTTTTGCCACCGCATGTGCATTTGGAAGTGTCATGATGCGCAAATCGGTCTGACCGATTTGTCATTTGCCGAATGGCACTTTCTTACTAAAAACGGCTTATAACTCCAATGCGATAACACCCAGATTATCGTCACTGTACTGATTGACTATCAACACCTTACCCGGGATTTGAGCGAGCTTCAGATGGGTATGTACCAAGGCATTGATTTTTTCTACATCTGTCGCGTGCGTAGCGAGCCATACGGCAAATGCGGTGCAGGTTTCGAACTCTCCGCATAAGTGCTTGAAACGGGCCTGCGGCAATGAATAAGTATTTAAGGCATTCGCCAAATAGAGATCATGCGCCGGCAAGCCATTTTCACCCGATAAAATAAGATCAGGCGCGTCCCAACCGGATTCCTGCAACGACCGCTCTATCAACCCACGGACAACCTCTTCCGAAACGGTTCCGGTATGCACATTGACCGAAGTAATCTTAGGTCCGTCACCATGAGGTTCCAGCATGAAAAATCCGGCTCCCTCACCCGGTATGGGGTGGTTCTCGGCAAAAATGCGGGCGGTATTTACCTCACCCTCAACCGACAATCCGGCGCGAGACATGACGTGCGCGTGATTGGTTGTCATTTCGTCAAAGCCGCCACAGAGTACCCGTGAAGCCTCACCCGACTCCAACAGCGTTATAGCGTCAATGAGTGCCCATTCGAACCCGATTCCTTTGTGAACCCAGGTCATGTTGTAATCGGTAATTTGATGTTGTAGCGCTATTTGGGCGCCACTCGTATTGAAAGTCGTCTGGAGAAAAGCGTATGGAATGAGGTTCTCCTCATCATTTTCCAGGACCTGCGTAATAAATTTTTCCGTTGATCCCATCGAACCCAATCCCGTGGCTGTGATGATCGCATCGGGAACCTGGTGAGCCTGATCAACGCACAAATTGGCCGCGCACAATGCCAGGCGCACACTTTTACCCATGCGCCGCACCTGACGCGGATCGATGTAGCGTACATAGTCGGGACGCTGCACTTCATGGATGGCCGTAACGGGAAATTGCCACTCCGCAGGCAAGCCCTCCACCCCACTATTGTGCTGGGCTGAAATGCACGAGGAAGCTGTTATGTGCGCCTGTAATTTCATCCTTTCAACACAATTGAAGTGGCATTACCCCCGAATCCAAAGGAATTGCTCATAACCCACCGGGCATCTATATCCCGAAGTTCGCGATTCACCTCAAATGGAATTGCCGGATCCTGTTCGTGCATCCCAACATTGGCGAATGCCTTTCCTTCGCGCATGGCCAGCAACGCAAAGCATGCCTCCAGCGCCCCGGCCGCACCCAGGGTATGTCCCGTAAACCCTTTCGTAGAGCTTATAACCGGTACACGCTCCCCAAAAACAGTCGCCACCGCGGCAGCTTCAGTTGCATCATTATTCTCCGTGCCTGTACCATGAGCATTGATATAGCCAATGTCTGATGGCGCTATTCCCGCCATTTCCAAAGCGCGACGCATAGCCATTGCAGCTCCCCTGCCTTCGGGCGAAGTTGCAGTTTCGTGAAAGGCGTCATTGGCATTGGCCCAGCCCACCAACTCACCCATCACCTGATTCCCCGAGCGCGCTACCTGCTCCTCAGATTCCAGTAGAAAAAAGGCAGCTCCCTCACCTAAATTCAATCCCTTTCGATGGGTATCAAATGGACGGCAAGGTTCGTCTTCCATGATTTTTAGCGACCGAAAACCATTGAGGGTAAATAATGACAACGCCTCAACTCCACCTGCCAACGCAGCGTCCAATTTTCCCAGTCGAATGAGTCGGGCGGCCAAAAGCAACGCATTGGCGCTGCTTGAGCAAGCCGTGCTTATGGTTCCGTTGATTGCCCCCGGGAAATACTCACGCGCAAGAATCTCGGTACTATCGGCGCAGTGATGGTTTCGAAGTGTTTGATAAACGTGATCGGGAGTGGAATCTTTGAAATACGACAAATAATGCTGCTCGGTAAGCGACATCCCGCCTCCTGTATTTCCTGAAAACACTGCATAACGATGGGAAGTAATGTTTACCCCTTTCAACGCTTCTTCTGCAGCCTTCAAAGACAACAACGAAGCTCTCGAAATGTACTGATCATTGCGACCAAGCAGCTCCTTTAATGTTTCATCAGAAGCTTTGGCCTCACCAATGTATACCTGTTGGTGGAGTGTTGGAAGATAGCGTGGATGATCCAGTCCGCTTGAACCGGAAAGCAGATTATGAAGTTGCGAAGGTATATCCAAACCGAGAGCAGAAATGCCCCCTATGGCTGTGACGAATACCCTTCGGTAATTCACCGCTTATGATTTTTGGTGCGACTCGATGAATTCGGCCATGGTGCGCACCGACTGCAACACCTTACGACCTTCTTTCGGGTCGTTGATTTTAATGCCATAATTTCGTTCGAGAAGTGCCATCAACTCAAGCGAATCAATGGAATCCAGTCCCAGACCTTCACCAAAAAGCAACTCGTCGGGATCTATGGTATCAATACCTATTTCTGCCAAATTGAGTTCGTTGATGATCTCGGTGGAAAGTTTCTGAATCAGTTCGTCAGTCGTCATGGTCAAATTTTACGGGGTCAAATGTAATCAAATGCCCTCAAACCTCAATTGTGTGAGCACGCCGCATTGTGAATGGATGCCGTATATCGAGATCAAGGAAACTAAAGAACAGTTGATGAGGCGCAAAGTTCATTGGGAAAACTTCAGAGACGCAGACCATTGATTGCGCGAAGTACAACTTCAAAACCGTGAAGAACTACACGTGTTTCTCTCACAATCAAATCCCTATCTTTGGCGTTCTACAACGTAACCCAATTTCATGAAATTATTAGAAGGAAAAGTCGCAATCATCACTGGAGCTTCGCGCGGTATCGGAAAAGGAATTGCTGAATTGTTTATTGCTCAGGGAGCTACAGTGGCCTTTTCATACGTTTCATCCGACGATAAAGCACGGGCTCTTGAGAATGAGCTGGGCAAAGATGGCGGTGTGATCAAGGGGTTTAAAAGTGATGCGTCAGATTTCAATCAGGCTCAGGAATTGGTTGACGCAGTGGCCAATGAATTTGGCCGAATCGATATTTTAGTGAACAATGCGGGAATCACGCGTGACAATTTGCTGATGCGCATGACCGAAGAAGCTTGGGATGAGGTGATGCATGTTAATTTGAAATCATGCTTCAACCTGACCAAGGCCGTAATGCGTACCATGCTCAAGCAACGTTCAGGGTCAATCATCAACATGAGTTCAGTGGTGGGCGTTCAAGGCAATGCCGGTCAGTCCAACTACTCTGCCTCAAAAGCAGGAATATTGGGATTCACCAAGTCGGTGGCGCAAGAGTTGGGTTCACGGAATATCCGCTGCAACGCTGTAGCTCCGGGCTTTATTGAAACTGAAATGACCGACGCACTCGACGAACAAACCGTTCAGGGTTGGCGTGATGCGATCCCGTTGAAGCGTGGAGGCACTCCTGAGGATGTGGCTCAGCTCACCTTGTTCCTTGCTAGTGATATGAGTTCATACATCACCGGGCAGGTGATCAATGTGGATGGAGGGATGTTAATGTAAGAACAGCTATTTGGTGGAAGTAGTATTTGATTATCCAACGTGGTTTTTGCTCTTGTGCGTATTGGGTGCCCTGGCGGGTGCCGGGTTCCTGTACATGCGCGATCGACTGAACCGTCATTTTGGAGTGGCGCTGCGGTCGCTGTTGTTCATTTTTCGTGCGGTGGTCTTTTTCCTGTTGGCCTTCTTTCTATTGAAGCCACTGATCAAGTCGTTTGAGCGAACGGTTGAGAAGCCCATTATTGTTATTGCACAAGACAACTCCAATTCTCTGATGCTCCATCAGGACAGCACCCTGATAATCTCTTACCGCGCCGAATTGGACGCTCTGCGCAATCAGCTGACTACCGACTTCGACGTGCGTGTGATGACTTTTGGCGAGCATGCACGTGAAGGTTGGGAAGGGCTTGATTTCAGCGAACAATCGACCAACATCTCAGATGTGATGGACGAAGTGTACAACCGCTACTCCAATCGAAATCTGGGCGCTGTAATTATGGCTACGGATGGTATTTTCAATTCGGGGTTGCATCCGCAGTATGCAGGCCGTAAAATTGAGGCGCCTGTGTATACCATTGCTCTGGGCGACACCACTCCACGCAAAGATGTGTTGATCAACGACATTTCGCACAACAGAATGGCTTATCTCGGCAACAAGTTCCCCGTAGAAGTGAAGATTGATGCCTATGGCATGAATGGTGGTCAGTCGGTACTGACCGTAAAACGCAAAGGTGAGACCGTGTATTCGGAGCCGGTCGTTTTTGGGCAGGATCCATTCACGACAACGGTAAGTCTGTTGCTCACTGCAGAAGAATCGGGATTACAGCGGTACACCGTTCATATAGGTGAGCATGAGGGTGAAGTGACCACCGTCAACAACACCCGGTCAATATTCATTGATGTTCTCGATGGTCGACAGAAAATACTGATCCTCGCCGACAGCCCGCATCCCGATTTGGGAGCGCTGAAACTCGCCATTAATAACAACGATCAGTACGAAGCCGAAACAGCACTAATTAATGACTTTGATGGCAAACTAGCCGATTACAACCTGGTTATTCTGCACCAACTTCCCAACGGCTCCGACCGGTCGCGAAGCGCGCTAAACGAATTGCAGGCGGGTAAAATCCCCACGTTGATCGTGCTGGGAGGAAAGACCAATTTTAACCGGTTTAATGAAGAACGCACCGGACTGGAAATTAAAGGCTTTGATGGCACCTTTACGGAGATGAATACCTCCATTCACGAAGGATTCACCTTGTTTCTGATTGATGATGAAACACGTAAAATGGTGAAGAAATTTCCACCATTGCACGTTCCTTTCGGAGACCTCAACTTCAGTCCGGGACTTTCCACATTGCTCCAACAGAGAGCGGGCATCCTCGATACTGGAGATCCGTTGATGGCCTTCAACACACAAAGTGAACGAAAGGTTGGCATCATTGCCGGTGAAGGTGTGTGGCGTTGGCGCTTGTTCAATTTCCTGGAATCGGGCAACCATGATGTTTTCGACCGACTGATTTCCAAAACGATTCAATTCCTCGCCTCCCACGACGACAAGAGTCGGTTTCGGGTTGATGGAAATTCCGACTTCCTCGAAAATGAAGAGGTCTCCTTCGAAGCCGAAGTGTACAATGAATCGTTTGAATTGATCAATGATGTGTCGGTCCAAATGGAAATCACCAACGAGAGTGGTGAGAAGTACGACTACGCCTTCACGGCTTCAGGGATTCGCTACCGACTGAATGCGGGGAGCTTGCCTTCGGGCAACTACTCCTATGTGGCCCGCACGCAACCTGGCGGTACTGTGCTCACCGACAAAGGTGAATTTTCGGTGAGTGAGATTCACCTGGAAAACGTAAAAACCCGCGCCGATCACCGATTGCTCTATAATTTATCCGAAGCTTCCGGCGCGGCTATGGTGATGCCATCGAACATGAACACCTTGCCCGAACTCATCCGAAGCAACGAGAGCCTCCAATCGGTTTCGCACGAAACCAAGATTCTGCAGGATCTCATTAACGTGAAATGGATACTCTTTGTGATCCTGGCGCTCCTGTCGGTAGAATGGCTCCTCCGCAAGAGAAATGGCACGTATTAAGTCACGGTTGTGCAAACGTCTACAGTCGCGTTGAAAGTCGAATAGATTGACGGTCAGAAACAGACTTTTGAAGTACACTCAGGGGTTGTGATCCGGATCTAACCAAAACTCGTAGAGCTCCAATTCGGTCGAAGTGTAAATTGAAGTGCATCGACTGAGAAACAACGCCTCATTGGAATCTAATTCACCGGGAGTTCTCAATACGAGAAGTGGTTTTTGAAGCATGCCTTGTATTGATTCATCAACAATACCCGAATACATCATCTTCCACATACTGCCGGCCTCATCTATAGACGTACGTGTGAGGTAAGCATTCATCAGTGGAAGCTTCAACTGGTAGGAGAGAATCATTGCTGTGTAGTACGTTTTATCCGTCGCTTTTTTGTCGAAAAGGTCCTCTGTACCAATATAAAAATACGGTATCGAGAATGTAGCCGCGTAGCGCGACGGATCGATATCACTACATACTTCCTTCCAGGTTTCAGACATCTGGTGCGGATCGAAGGCATTGGTGGCGCGCGTAATATGCTCACTTACCTGACGATGCGGAGCATATCCCTCGACGATCATCATAGCGAAGATAACGTAGGGCAATGCGGTTACCCATTTGGCTTTATGCCTGCTTTGCTCAATAAACGTTGAAAGCAACCAGGGAATGCACAAGGCAAATGCATAGAAGAACGGCCATGAGAAACGGCCAATAGCGCGAAATTGCTTCAGCCAGGGGAAGTAATCCAACGCCGATTGCATACCCCAACG
Organism: Flavobacteriales bacterium; assembly: GCA_020437755.1. GTDB lineage: Bacteria > Bacteroidota > Bacteroidia > Flavobacteriales_D > Sanyastnellaceae > JADFAK01. The sequence continues at coordinate 9,165 of JAGQVX010000062.1, read as the reverse complement.
AAACGGAAGTGCGAAGGAGACGAAAAGCAACACCACTGCAGCGATCATCATGTTTCGCATGACGTATTCGTCGCCCGAAGCGCGTTTCAGCCTCCCCGGAATTTGGCGAATGCCTGATTTCCATGCCCAAAACAGCAGGATTCCGGCGCCCAACATTAATCCCATCCCCAGATAGCACCACCCTTCCCAGGTTTGTGTGAACTCGGGAAGAAACAGATCAACCAATGTTCGCAACGGAGCATGGTGAGGCAACAAAACGGTATCGAAATCGGCATAGTACTCAAAGTAGCCGTACGGATCATTGGGACGATTACTATGCTGATCGGCGAGGGCGATGATTGTAGGGAACGCAATTAGAGGAACCAATACAGATGACAATCCCCACACACCGGCCTTACGAATGCGACCGGTACCATTGTTAGCGGTTTGTCGGACTGAAAGTAGCCAAAACACCAATTGGAACGCTACAGCCACAGCACCCAGGTAAGCATGCAACAGAAACAAAATCATATTCACAAGTCCCGCCACAAGAGCCCACTTCCAGGGTCGAATTTCCGAACGAAACATCTGCAACATCAACCAGATCACCAGTGGAATAGCCCAGCAATAGGACAAGGCATAGTGCCCTTCCAGCCGAAACAACTGAGGCTGCATCATCATTATGCCCATGGCGGTGGTCACGGAAAGGACCGTTGATGTGCCCAGATTTCGCAATATCCGGTATGAGAGGAGAGGCCCGGCAAGCATCGAAAGCAGCATGAGGGTATTGAGAATACCCACCAGGTAAAGCTCGGTGCCGGGGGCAATCCCTACCAATCCTTTGAGTATCCACGCGAGAAAAGGCTGGCCATCGGTATAAAAAATACTCTCGCCAAATGGAGCATTCATTCCCTCAAGGTTCCACGACCAGTCTTGTCGGCTGACGTACGAAACCACGGAGAAATAATTCTTCACGCCATCGCCGTGGATGCTGAAGAGGTAATCATTGGGGTGAAAAACCACCGGACTGTAGAAATACAGCAATACCGCCACACACCCCGCCAATGTCAGCAGCGCGCCTTGAAAATTAGAGGTATGTAGCCGGCCATTCATAAGGGTCTTTCTCCAGGCGAAGGTACGAAGCAGGCACATTACAAGGGTAAGGCATTCGCCAAATGGTTTTTGCCCGCGGACTTTGTATCTTCACGCCCCATGAGCGAACAGCCCAAAATCCCCCTATGGAAGCGCAAATGGGTGCGTCGCAGTGCCGTTGCAGTGCTGCTGTTGATAGTCCTTTTTGCCCTGCGCGTTCCGCTGTTGAGAGGAGTAGGACACTTCCTCATTTCGGAGGACCCGGTTTCTACGGTGGATGTCGTTTTTGTGCTTGGTGGCAACAGTCTGGACCGCGGCTCTGAAGCTGCCCGCTTGTGGCATGACCAGGTATCCCAAAAGGTGGTATGTTCAGGAGGAAACCAGCCATCGGTGCTGGAAGCGGTAGGAATTCCCATGTACGAGCACGAAATCACGCGTCAACTACTCATCAATAAGGGCGTAGATTCCACCAGGGTTGATGTGCTCACTACAGCGACTTCAACGCGGGAGGAAGCGGCCGAAATTGAACAGTATTGCCGCGAGCACGGGGTTCAAAGCGCCATGATTGTGAGCAGTAAGTTTCACCTGCGCCGCGTGCGGGGGGTGTTTGAGGAAGCCTTTGAGGATTCCGACACACAACTTCAATTTCACGGCGCTCCCTCAACCGATTATGACGAAGAACTTTGGTGGCAATCGGAAGCGGGCCTCATTATGGTCAACAATGAGTACGTGAAGCTCTTTTATTACTGGCTGAAGTACTAATTGCCCGGCGATTCTTTTAGGTGTTCACGAGGTATAGCATCAGACAAAGCTTGTTTTTTTCCTTACCCTTCACGGCCTGGTACCTTCGGCTCCAACTTTTCGCTGTTTCCGGCGCTTCAGGGTTCTCCTCATTGCACCATACATCTACCGTAATGGGTCGATGTCGGGCTATTTGTTGGATCTCTGCGGGAGACGGCAACCTTCCGCCCTTATATTTGGCGAATGCCTGAGCCTGATCCCAGTTGAGCGCCATAGGTTCCACAATAATTTTCATACTCGATTTTTCTGCAATTTTTTTCACTCACTACACCGTGTATTTACGTTGTGCAACACATGACGCATTCTTTCTATTTTAGCCCCATGCAACGTAAACTTTGGATACTTTTTCTCGTTTTTACGAGCTTTTCGTCGGGCGCTCAGCAGGAAAAGTGGATTGCTATTTCATGGTATTATCCCAACCAGGCATACCAGCACTGGCTCCTGGAGGCCGACTCCACGCTGCATTTTGTCAACATATACACCCTGCCCGATGACTCCATTGATTACTACCTCAACCTTGCTGATGGCTATGTGCTGACGGGCGGCACGGATATCAGCGCCTCAGTGTACGATACGCCCGATCCTTTTTTCCATTGCAAAGACGTAGATCCCCGGCGAGATAGTCTGGAAACGTTGATGGTTCATAAGGCATTCGCCAAATGGGTGCCCGTCCTCGGTGTTTGCCGGGGAATGCAAATCATGAACGTAGCCCTTGGTGGCACGCTGGTACTCGACCTTCCCGAGCAACGGAATACCATGATTCATCAGATTTCAGGAAAGGACATTGAACACGATGTTTATGTGCTCGAGGGCGCCTACTTTGCCCCACATTTTGAAGCCGACACCTTTTTGGTTCGCAGCAACCATCACCAGGCTATTGACCTTTTGGCAGAAGGATTTGAGGTGCAGGCCGTAGCCGAAGATGGAATCATAGAAGCTATTTGGTGGGAAGGTCCGGAACCTCATCCCTTTGCATTAGGTTTGCAGTGGCATCCGGAACGCATGGATCCCCATTCGCCCGGATCAGCAGACGTGCGCTTGGCATTTCTGGACGCCGTAAGGAAACACGATTAAGCATGATTGAAGCAAGAGGAATAAGCAAGAAGTACGGTGAGTTGCAGGTATTGAAAGGTATAGATCTTACCATTGCCAAAGCCGAGGTCGTTTCAGTTGTTGGTGCCTCCGGAGCCGGTAAAACAACTTTGCTCCAAATCCTTGGAACACTTGATCATGCCGATAGCGGCACGTTAAACTACGACGGCACCTTCATTGGCGACCTTTCGAGCAAAGCACTTGCCCGATTCAGGAACCAACACATTGGATTCATTTTTCAGTTTCACCACCTGTTGCCCGAATTCACTGCATTGGAGAATGCTGCCATTCCCGCCTACCTCAACAATACATCTAAAAAAGAAGCCGATGGTCGGGCGCAGGAGCTGCTCGAATATCTTGGGCTCGGCAGTCGATTGCATCATAAACCATCAGAACTCTCAGGAGGAGAACAGCAGCGTGTGGCCGTTGCCCGCTCGTTGATGAATCATCCAAAAGTCGTCTTTGCCGATGAGCCAAGTGGTAACCTCGACTCCAACAATGCCCGCGAATTGCATGAGTTATTTTTTAAGTTGAGGGATCAGTTTGAACAGACATTCGTCATTGTTACGCACAACGAAGAACTTGCCGACATGGCCGATCGTAAGTTGGTCATGAGTGACGGGCGCATTGTGGAGTAATCAGCGATTCAAATAGACATACCCTGTAAGCGGGAGGTTGTCATTGTGCCATTCAATGATGTAGAAATACGTGCCAATAGGAAGTTGCACGTTGAACCAATTCCCGGAGACATTCGCTACCCCACCCCAATCATTGGCGTACGTTGATGCGAAGTACACGTCATTTCCCCATCTGTTGATTATCCTCAACGAAAAGGTCACCCCTGGGGGTACGCCCTGAATGACAAACAAATCGCCGATTCCATCATTGTTCGGAGAAAAGCCATTAGGAACGACCAACTCGGGGGCTTCCCCACAATCATCTTCGGCATCAATCCAGTTGGGAATCAAGTCCTCATCACAATCACCAATTGACTCCTCGATATCGGGCAAACCGTCGCCGTCGGAGTCAGTATCGATGTAGTCGGGCACACCATCTGCATCTGTATCCGTAGGATCCTGTAAACACTCCATGACTATCTGTCCGGTATACCCCTCAAATTCGTCCGGAATACCATCATTGTCAGAATCCGAATCCAGATAATCAGGTAATCCGTCCAAATCGGAATCGTATGACATGCCTTCAATCAGATCGGGAATCCCGTCTCCATCGATGTCTTCGGGGTAGATGTCCACAAACACCCAGGCCGTATCACACAAACCGCCCGGATCGCACACGGTATAGCGCAGGGTATCGTTTCCACAATACTCATCGGGCGCGAAGTAGTGAATTTCTCCTGAGCTGTACGATGCTGTTCCCAACATAACCTCCACGCCTGTAATGATAAGGGGATCATTATCGGGATCACTATCATTGAGCAGTACGTCGAGAGTTTCATTGCCCTGCATAGGCACTTCCACCAGGTCATTCACACCAACAGGCGGCAGATTGATATCCACGACGTTAATGGTAAGTGTGGCACTGCTGCACATTGTAGGGAATCCGCTATCACAAAACTCAATGACCACCACATCAACACCGGTAAATCCAGTTTCAGGAAAATAGAAAAAACACGCCGAGCCTTCTTGCCAATAGATTGAATTGGTGCTGCCCTGCAACTCCAGATTTTCAATGGTAATTACATCACCGTCGGGATCGAAAACATCAAAGCAATAGTCGGTGGCCTGATTGATGTCCAGATCCAAAAAGAACTCATCTTGTGGCTCACCTGCAGAGTTGATGGTATATGGCGGAGTATTCTCTAATGAAACCCTAGACGCTCCCAATAAGGAGAATATTTCACCATAGCCGGCAAGGCAAGCACATGGAAGTGTTGCATGCGTTCCCAAAAGCATGGTGAAAATCAAGGCTCTTTTTAGAATACCTGGCATGCGCCAAATGTATAGCCAAGCCTCAACGCATAATGTGAGAATGAAATTGAATCATATGTAGGTTTACCCCTACTGGTCACTGCAAGAAGTACCGAAATAGCCCAGGAATAAAAGCAGGTCTGATGTGTTCACCAATCCATCCCCATTGAGATCTCCGAAACAGTCAGTTGCACAACCAAACTGACCGAGAAACAATAGCAAATCTGCGGTGTCTATTTGCCCGTCTCCGTTAAAGTCACCGAAGCATGCAAACTGAGCCTGCTGAAATCCTTGCGTCAATAATAATCCGTCGTCACCAATTGTCGCTATACTGAGTTGCCCTACCGAAGCACTCAACTCCATGCCACCTCCCTCGAACAATCCGCCACCACTTGTTACTGCGGCCCTTTCAAGCGACTGTGAAAAGCTCAAAATTGGGATTACCATCAATATGATCAGTGCGACAAACCTCATTGTTTATCCTGCTGTACATTAACATTGGGCTGCTCGGGATTGGTTGGTGATGAGAACATCGCCTTTTCATCCGGTGCATTGTAAAGGGCAGGAATCTGTAGCTTCCCTCGCTCCCTTTCGCTTTTCTCAACCACATTCTCCTTTTTCTCAGGATAGGTCTGCAGGTACGGATCGTTTCGCTCGGCATACAATATCCAGCTCACTTCTCCTCCGGGTTGCCCGCCTGCTACAATGAACGTATTACCTTCTACCTTTTGCTTAACATAGAGGTTCCCGGGAGCGCCAATCGGTGTGAGGTAGTAACTGAAATTGGTGTTGACCTCTGTGAAATAGTCGGGTAATTCGACAATGGCTTCCCCGTCCTGATCAAGCACGACATTGCCACGATACACATTGAGCACCTCATTGGATTCTACACAGAAGTGACGCAAGTAGTAGTTTTCCGGATCGGAGGGCAAATCGATTTGAAAAAGCTTCAAACCGGAAGCGCCCAAGTCTCCATTACTGAACACTCCGTATGCACCGGAAACTCCACCTAGATACCGATCCTCGCCCAACACACCATAGTAACCTTTACCGGCAGTACCTACTGCCAAAGAAGATAACGGACCGATTAAATCGTAATTCTCACCGTACACTCCATAACCGGCGCGGTAGTTGGTCTGACCTACTGTCCCGTTAAAACCGTACCCCAGGACACCATGACCTCCATTCGAGCGGAAGTTGTTTCCCAAAACCGCACTTTCCGAATTGGATGTCGCCGAAGTTTGTCCGGTCACACCCCAGGCTTGTCCATCCGAATGTCCCAGAATAGAAGAGGCCTGAATATTATTGGCACTTGTAATACTTTGAATACACGAAAAGGTATTTCCCGCATGGGTGTTTTCAGCAGCAATTGAAACACTGTTCAACGCAGTGTTGGTTACTTCCAGACCGGAGTTATTTGCCGGAATGGAATTAATCTCAACCGGCCCTGCTGAAGCCTGGATCACGCGTCCGGCTCCGGCTCCGCCGTTGTCATAGGCATCATCCAGACTGCCACCGCCACCACCACCGCCCGGCAGGGTTACGGTATTTCCACCACTGATCGTCAGATCGTTGCCTGCCAGACTGAGCGACTGAAGCTCATTGCTTGGGTCAGCGTCAGCATCGTCCACATTACCGGCAGTTTCAGCATAAAGCGCGTAGGGTACCGAGATTAATTGTGTAGTTCCCATATCCACAAATGTCAATCCGCCCGCGGGATCCATTTCAACTTGAAGAAAATAGGTGCCCAGCGACCAGTCAATGGCGCTGAACGTACCTATTGTAACCAGACCCGTTCCCACTTCCAAATTGCATAGCCCCTGACCTGTAGTTGTTGTGGCGTGCAACTCCTGATATACCGGGGTATTTAATGGATTGGTGGGGATAATCGAGAAGCGCAACGAAATATTGTCATCTACAATGAGATTGCCTCCTGCATCACGCGCTACAGCCTGATAGAAAAACTTTTCAGGAACCTGCGACCATACGTTTAACGCTAAAAAAAGCCCAATGAATAGGGCACTCAATCGAAACATGGCTAGTTAATTTGGTTAAAGAGGTGGTGCCCAAATATAACAAAAATGCAACTTTGTTCATCGTTTGGCGTTGAATGATGGGCTCTTGATACTTGGATGCAATAATGGGCCGTTGCCAGGTTTCCAGATTGTTGATTTTCAAACGATAAGCTTTGGAATAAAATCTAGCCTCTCACTAGGCAATTTCAACTTCCTCCACTATTTTTGAGTTCCATTCCGTTAAAAATGCACTTTTTCGTATGCGTGCATAACATTTTTTCATTAGTTTCGTAGAGGTCTGAAACTGAAAAAATGAAACCCGAAGAAACGATCGATTTTCACATTCGCTGGGCATGGGCCCGAATATCACGGATGTACAATCAAGAGGCTTCCAAGCATGGAGGCACCATGTCTGTGGGCTACGTACTCCTCAACATCGACCGCGAAGGCACCCCTTCTACCAAGTTGGGCCCGAAGATGGGGATGGAACCGCGCAGCCTCACGCGGACCCTGAAAAGCATGGAGGAAGCCGGCCTCATCATCCGTCGTCCTGATTCTTTCGATGGCAGAATGGTCCGTGTCTTCCTTACAGATAAGGGCAGTGTCCTACGCGAAGAATCCAAGAGAGTTGTAATCTCGTTCAATGAATTCATCCGCAACCATATTGCCCCTGAAAAACTGGAGACTTTTTTCGAAGTGATGACCGAAATGAACGCCCTTTGTGAAAGTGAAGAAATATTTGTCAATCCACCCAAATCCCAAGCTGTATAAGTCATTATGAAACGAACTATTCAAAAAGTAGCCATTCTGGGATCCGGCGTTATGGGGTCGCGAATTGCCTGCCATTTTGCCAATATTGGATGTGAGGTCTTACTCCTCGACATCGTTCCCCGTGAGCTCTCAGAAGCGGAAGCCGCACAAGGCAAATCGCTCAGCGATAAAGCTGTCCGTAACCGCATCGTCAACGAAGCACTTCAGTCCACACTGAAGTCCAACCCCTCACCGATTTACTCCAAGTCATTTATTTCCCGGATTACCACCGGAAACATGGAAGATGATCTGGCGAAAATCGCAGACATGGACTGGACCATCGAAGTAGTGATCGAAAACCTCGACATTAAAAAGCAGGTTCTCGCCAATGTAGAGAAGTACCGAAAGCCCGGTACTCTCATTACTTCCAACACGTCCAGCATCCCCATCAATAAGTTGATCGATGGCCGTTCGGAAGACTTCCAAAAACATTTCTGCGGATCGCACTTCTTCAACCCTCCTCGGTATTTGCGCCTGCTGGAAATAATCCCAACAGAAAAAACGGATCCCGCTATCGTGGATTTCCTCATGGAATATGGATCGCGATACCTCGGGAAAAAGACCGTACTCTGTAAAGATACTCCCGCTTTTATTGCCAACCGGGTAGGTGTTTTCGCTATTCAGGCTTTGTTCCACACCATTAAAGACCTGGACCTGAATGTTGAAACAGTCGACCGACTTACCGGACCGGTAATGGGCCGACCCAAGTCTGCTACGTTCCGCACTTGCGATGTGGTAGGACTCGACACACTCACCTTCGTTGCCAATATCGTGCGCGAGAATTGTCCCAACGACGAACGCCAGGATGTCTTTAACATTCCCGACTACGTTTCGAAAATGGTTGAGAATAAATGGCTCGGTAGCAAGACAGGTCAGGGATTCTACAAAAAAGTGAAAGGTGAGGGCGGCAAAAGTGAAATCCTGGTGCTCGATCTGAACACCATGGAATACCGACCACAGCAAAAACAAAAGTTCACAACCCTGGAAGCCGCCCGACCGGTGGATGACTTGGTTCAGCGAACCAAAATCCTGTACAGCGGTGCAGATAAGGCCGGTGATTTTTATCGGGCAATATTCCATCAGGTTTTTGCTTATGTGAGTCTGCGTGTGCCGGAAATCAGCGACGAACTCTACAAAATAGACGACGCCATGCGCGCCGGATTCGGTTGGGAGCTTGGTCCGTTTGAAACGTGGGACGCCGTTGGGGTAATGAAAGCTCTTGAAGGACTGAAAGCCGCCGGACAGGAACCTGCCGAATGGATTCAAGAGATGCTCGACAATGGCATTGAGTCTTTCTACACCCTCGACAAAGGAATTCGATGCTACTATGATGCCCGCTCAAAATCATATCAGCCAATTCCGGGACAGGAGAATCTTGTAATACTCTCGAATATTCAAGATGACAAAGTGGTATGGAAGAACGCAGGAACCACCATAAAAGATCTCGG
>JAGQVX010000061.1 GCA_020437755.1 Flavobacteriales bacterium | reverse complement strand
CGCGGATGCTGTTGTCTTCAAGAATCCACACCTGAATGTGGTCGCAGTGCCCTGCAAGGGCTTCATCGATTGAGTTGTCAACTACTTCATATACCAAGTGGTGCAATCCGCGTACGCCAATGTCCCCAATGTACATGGATGGACGCATACGTACGTGCTCCATTCCCTCGAGGGACTGAATACTATCGGCACCATAATTGGTCTTCTTCTCCGAATTATCGCTCATAAGTATTTGCTTTTGTCTCTTTTATTGCTGCCTCCTTAATGTGAAAAAAACCGCGCATGGCGTGGTTTCTGAGGCAGAACGATTATCCTACAAATATACTCAAAAGCTACCCCTGAGAATAGACAGTAAACGGCATAAAGAGTGAGTTTTTTCCACATTTCCGTGCTCTTATTAACAAGATTGAAGTACGAAATTCACAGACCTACAATTCACCCTTCGCCAACCGTGTTTTCCTGCATGAAAATGCCCCCTTCCGGCGAAGAAGGGGGCACTCTCTGGACTTGATTTCCAATCGCCGGGCGATAGTGTTTTTAGAACGAATACGTAGCTCCGAGCATGGCGTTAAAGGGCTGCACCCGATAGCCATACCAACGCTGGTATTTGGTAGCCAAAAAGTTGTTGAATCGGACAAATGCCGAAAGACGTTTCGTGTATCGGTACTCCACCGCCAAATTAGCATCGGCATAACCTTTCAGATCCACAATGTAGCTTCCGTCTTGTTCGGGATCAACGTCCTGAACCGGACTGAGCGACTTAAACTTGCGCTTGCCTACAGTGTAAACTTCCGCAACAATGTTGAATTTGTCTTGCAGGTTGTACGTTCCGGAAAATGTGAACCGCGTGGCCGGTTGATTCCAGGGGTGCGCTTCCACACCGGTAGTGTAGATGTAGTAGTCTCCTCTCACCAATAACTTCAAACGATCGGTCTTGTTGACGGTGATCTCCCCTGTGATATTCAGGACGTTCAGGTCGTCGTACTGCAGTACAAACTGACTACCCGGACTAAACGTTGAATCATTGACGTAATACAGGAAGTCGTCGTACAGACTATAAGCTGCACGAATGTTGAAGCTGGCGTTGTTGGTGACTACTCCGCGCAAGCCGCCGTAGCCGGTGAATTTCTCTGAAACCGACTTCAATTCCGGATCAGTAACGATGAATGGATTGTCCATGGTTACTGTTTTATACGTGGTTCGATTCAAATTACCGTCGATTCCGATGTAGGGGATGAACAGGTCGTCAAACAAGCTGTAACTGGCTTGTGCCTTTGGGTAGAAGTGAAGCGGATGATCACCGCGCAGATCCACAAATATCCCGGCGCCCACTTCTACTTTCAGTTTTTCACGTATCGTTTTGATGCGCGGCACTACTCCCAAGATCGCGTTGTTGTACGTTGTGGGCAATTGCGTTTCGCGATCGAGGTATTGAAACTGATTGTAGTTGAAGTGAAAATCGGCATTGTAAAGCTCCGTGTTCACAAATTTTCGAGCATGTGCAAACAAATTGACGTTGTTTTCCATGCCGTCGTAGCGATCGCGGTAATTGTAAAATGCGAGTTCACCGAAGTAGTTGATTTTGGTTGAATCGCGGTAGAAGCTGGTGAGGTTTACCAAGGCGTCTACGTTGTTGAACAATTGCTTGGCATCCGCCAAATGGGGAAGATGCAAACTGGTATCGGCCAACAACTCCGGATTGTAACCATAGTAGTGCATCACCTGACGGTCCCAGTTGATCTGCGCTTCCATGGAATGCTTTTTCAAAAAACGTTTCCCCCAAAGATGTACTTCATTTTGGCTGAAGCCGTCGGGAATGGAGTCGTTGTATGAAACACCTCCTCCGGTGCTCGACAAATGACGCGCATGTGCACTCCAGGAGCCATTGCGGTTTCGGCCATCCATATAATACAGTTCGGCCAGAGGAGTGGTATACAATCCGAATCCGGCGCGCGCATACCCTCGGTACAGCTTTTTAATGGGCTCTTCCAGTTTGATCTTTGCCGGACTGATGAGCTTCGGATCAATCTGCACATTGAGTTTGTTGGGGATCAGCTTGTATGTGATTGAGGGAATCTCAACTACATCGGTTTTTATCTGCGGCCAGCTTCCCATTTTGTTGGCCTCCTTTACGATGTGCTGTTCATTCCCTACGAATGTCTGGACTGAATTGATCGTATCCGTTTGTGTTGCTTCCTGACCATAAGTCTGCCCAACAGTGAGTAGGGCAAAAGCGCTGATAATGCTAATTGCTGCTTTATTCATCTTACTGTTGGTTTTCGTTTTGTTGTTCGGGAACTTCTTCAATTTCCGGCTGCTTGTCACCGTCACCACCCGTAAGGTCAATTTCCACTTCTTCAGCCTGGATACCGCTCTTCAACTGGGCTGCTTCCATAGCTTCGATTTGTTCCAGTTTCTCCCGTGCTGCATCAATGACCCAAGGTTCGCTTACTTTTTCGAGTACTGTGTTGAGCGTGGCTTTGGCCTGGAAGAAGTCGTCCAATCCCACATATACATCGGCAAGTAGCAAGAATCCATGGTATTTCCATTGGTTGAATCCCGAGTACTGTTCAATGAGTTGGAAAATTTCTTTTTCGGCCGGCTTGTAAGCCTCTTTGCGATAGGCGATAACAGCCATATTGTATTTGGCTTCTGCCGCCTTTTCACCACCACCTTTCAAGGCCTCAGCAAAATCGTAGTATGCATCATCCAATGCACCATTCTCCAATCGGATTTTACCTCTCCAAAGGAGGGCAGTGTACTTGATGGCATCGGGAGTATTTCCGTTGGCTACTACCTTTTCGGAATACTCAAGTGCGTAGTTCATTTCACCCAGGTAGTACGAACAACGCATGAGACCGATCTGCGCTTCCAATACATTGTTTTTCAGCATGGCCACCTGTTCCAATTCTGTGTACAGGCTCTTAGCGGTCTCGTAATTCTTGCGGTTGTAGTTGATGGTACTGGCAATCAACAGCGACTCTTCAGTGTAATCGCTATAGGGTTGGGCAATGACCATGTTGTAGGCAGATAAAGCCTCGTCCAATTTACCGGCCTCGAAATAGCAACTACCCAGGTGATAGTTGGCCGCTATCCCATTTGCCGCAGGCTGATACTTATTCAAATAACTAGTGAGAGCCGGAATTGCAGCGGCACAATCTCCCTGATATGCATACTGAACAGCTTTGAGGAACACACTTTCTTCGAATTCGTCCTTGCTCACCACATTTTCAGGAGGGCTTATCCCTTTCTCGATCAGGATGTCCTGAATAATAGGGAAGGCCTCTAAACAAATCGGATCACCCGGATACTCGGAAAGCAGTTGGTTCCATCGATTCACCGCCACATCTGAATTGTTGCGTTTCTTGGCGATCAGAATCAAGTCAACAATGGCCCGCTTGCGGTAAGGCGAAGTATTGTTGGACAGTATATCATTGTATTCCGACTCGGCCTCAGAAAGCTGATTGGATGTGAGATACGCATTGGCCAATTCAAATTTAGCATCTTCCACGTAGCGCGATTCCGGTTGGTCTTCAATAAGCTGACGCAACACCCAAATCTTCTTATCCAGTTTCTCCTGCCATCCGTAGCACACACTCTTGTAGAACATACCATAATCTTTATTGATCTGATTGAGATCAATGGCCTTGTCATAGTATGCGATGGCCTGATTGTAGTCTTTAAGAACATAGTAGCAATCACCCAATCGCAGGTAGGCATCACACAATTTCTTAGGGTCATCGTTGCGGTAGTTGTCTACATACTTGCGGAATGCAGAGGTAGCATTCATGTACTTTTTCTGCTTAAATAAGGAGTACCCTGCTCCATAGTTGGCTTCTTCGAACCAGTCGGAATTGAAGGATCCCGGCTCCACGATGAACGCCTGATACAAGTTGTAAGCTCCTGCATAATCACCCGAACTGAATGCATTTTCGGCTTTCCAGTATTTGGCTTCTGCCAGCAATGCCTGATTTACCGGATACAAGGATACCTTATCGAAATACTTGGCCGCTTCGGCGTAGTTTTCGGCCTGGTACAATTCCACGGCCCTGTTGTAGGCCACCACCTGATAGGCTTCCTGTGTCCGCAGATCCTTGTTTTGAATCTTGTCCAGCGATCGCAACGCAGCTTCGTAGTTGCGCGACTTCATGTACACATTCAACAGGAATTCATAGGCCTCATCGCGGCGGCTTGAGTTGGGATACTCATCGAGGTAAGTCTCGAATGCCTGAATAGCCTCGTGAAAAGGATTGTATGAAAGCTCAAAGGCCAGTTTGGCATAGTTGAATAGTGCATCTTCTTTGAGATCCAGATTGTAGTCCATGCGTGAAGCTACTTCAAAGGCACTTCGGGCATAAGGCTTCTGGTCGAGCTTGAGATAGCAGTCGCCCATGTAGTACGAGGCACTTTGGGCAATTTCATCTTCAACCTCCGTGCACTCATTAAAGGCATCGAGGGCTTCTACGAACTGGCCTGAATTGTAGTAGCAAAACCCAAGCTGGTAGAAATCAACGGGCTCGATCTCTTTCTTGGGAGTATTCTCGTGAAAACGCTCGAGATAGGGAAGGGCCAGGTCAAAGTTGTCCTGGCGGTAATAGGCATCTCCTACGATGCGAGAGATTTCCGGTAAACGTTTTACCTGGTTCTCATTGGTTGAATCCAGAAAAGCCGGCGCATAAGAAAGTACATCATCGTAACGCCCCTGCTTATAGTATATCTGCGTGATGTAGTAAGGAACAATCGGACTGAAGTTCTCGTCTTTGTCGAGCTGCAGGAATCCATCAAGCGCAGTTTGATTTGCCCCTTCCTCATAGGCTATGTGCGAGTAGTAATAGAGTGCCGTTGTTCGATAGCGCGTATCGAGATCTTTGACTTTTACCAGGTCTTGCTTGGCATTGACGTAGTCTTCCAGCTCGAAATAGCAGTGACCCCGCTTGAAGTGAAACTCAGCCAGTTCTTGTTCGTTGAGTTCACGAGGTTCAACAAACTCATACCATTCCAGTGCTTTTCGGTAGCTTTTTCTCTTGTAGTTGTAGGTGGCCAACTCGTAGTAAACCTTTTGCACCCACGGTGAGTCGGGATGGTCCAGGACGAATTGTTCCAGCATGTACTCTGCATCTTTGTGAAACAGGTACAGCGAACAAATACCACTGTAGAATTCGGACGCAATTCTCAATTCTTCCCGGGGGTCGTCGCTGAGGGCGATAAACTCCTGGAATTTCGCATGAGCAGCAGCGAATTTCTCCTTTTCGAAGAGGTCAACCGCTTCATGAAAGAAGCGATTGTCGTGATAATACGTGGCTGTTTTTTGAGCGTAGGAAAATCCCAGGATCAGGCTGAACAGCACAACTAGCAATGGTTTCAAAATTAGTCTCATCATTCGTTGAGTCCCTTTTTTGTAAAAGATTAAAGGTAGAGACTAAAGTTGCTGCCAAGGTGAGTACGGTGTTGACTTGTCAACGCGGTTGTGTTGACTGATATTGCCTCAGAGAGTTTTGAGAATTGCAGGCAAATCGGTAGTTACAAAGCGACTTGCCTTGCCATTATTGAGCGGATGTAGAAAGCTCTTTAAAAGTGAGTATTTGCTGAAGTGTTGCGGTGTTCAGACAAGCATCGGTTGCGGTCCAGGTGCGCACAAGTCGGTCTTCAGTGCGGTCTTCTTTGAATTCGATTGTTATTTCTGAATCACTGTTGTCGCTGACTTCCACTTTGGGAGCATCAGGGATGTCGGAAGCTTCAACTTGTATATCGGCTAATTGAGTGAGGAAAACCGGAGCAATGTGATCCTGAAGTACAATGTATTGCTGAGCTTCGGCGGTGTTTCCACATGCGTCGGTGTAGGTGTATGTACGGACAAGGTTGCCCAGACAGCCCCCTGAGAAAAGTTGTTCTTTCGTTTCTACAGTTACTTCTCCGCAACTGCTGGTAGCTTCTGGGGCTTTTATTTCACTTACGAGTTCGAGGTCTTTGAATACCTGGCGGTCGTATTTTGCAATTTCGATTTGTGCTTGTAGGGTGGTGGTGGCGAGTAGGGTGAAAAACAGAATTAGTGACTTCATGGTTATGTGTTTGACGTATTAACGCAATTCGCATACCAAAAGATGCCTTTGAAGTTCACTTTTGCATACGGTTTTCATCACGAACCCGTCACAACTTGATGAGGCGTTGGCCCGAAGTAGCATTGGCGTTTGCTACTTTTATAAAGTATATGCCATTCGGCAAATGGCTAATTACAAATTCTTGCTGAGTAGAAGTCATCGACCACCGTTCAACGATGGTTCCAACGCTATTGATGAGGGTTACTTCATTTGGCCTTGTGCCTGATGATTGAACCCAAAAGGATGTGGATGCGGGATTGGGGAAGATGATCAACGATTCAATTGCAAATCCGTTGGTAATATTCAGTGCAATATCGAACACCACGGTGTATATACACCCATTTGCATCTGTTATGGTGCATTCCTGGTTGGTTCCGGCATACAGTTGGGTGGTGAGTGTTGTGTCCCCATTGGACCACAAAATTTGATAGGGATCGGTACCCCCCGCTATTTCAACAGTAACGTCGGTAGGATTGGACTCTGTGGCTTCGCCGTAGGTTAATGTAGCATAAAGAGAGTCGGGCTGTGTGATTAGAATTTCCGTTGAATTGGTGCAGCCCAGCTCATTGGAGAATTCATAGGTATACGCCCCGGCTCCGACGTCAAAGGATGTTTCATTTTCCCCATTCACGAAATAAGCCAGTCCATCGGAGGGAAATGAGAAGGTGATGAATCCGTCCTCGGCTCCATAACAGGTAGGATTCGTTGTGAGTTGTTCCCAGGATAGGGTATCTCCATCTGCCAAAACTATTTCGAAATGTACGATACATCCGTTGGAGTCCAGTGCTGTTGCCTGGTAAGTTCCCGCGGTTAAGCTGTCAATGGCCAAACCTTCATCACCATGATCCCACAACACACTATCGGGTTGGAAGCCATCGGCGAGCTCTAATACGATGGAGCCGTTTTGTCCGCCGGCACAGTGAGGAGGAGTAATCTCTGCGTCGTATTCTGTAGGTTGAATCTCTGAAACCACTAAGCTCTGCGTCGTTGTAACTAAACCAAATGGGTTGGTCACAACACAATGATATTCTCCGGCACCACTTACCCATAAGGTGTCGCCAACGAAGCCGGTGGACCAGGCATAGCTTCCCGGGATGTCAATAGCCAAGGGGATCGAATCTCCCTGACAAACATGAACCTGTTCGGCTACAATATTCGCCTCCAGGGAAAAGCCTTCCACGAGCACCAACGATTGATCGGCGTCGACGTTGTACAAAACATCCCGGTGTCCGCTGATCCAAAGTACCTCAATGCTGTCGCACACGGTATAATTGCCCAATCCGATGAGCTTACGTTGTGAGTTTTGCGACAGGTAATTTTCCCCTAAGAATGTATAATGCCGCAGTTCTTCGTCTTCACAGAAAACATTGATCCAACAGCCCACCGCTTCTTTATTGGAAACGACACCTTCCAGGTCAATGGTGATAGAGTGACCTGATGGGGTGGCGTTTCTCCACAATTTGGCAGGGAAAGGCGCATGGTTGCTTTGGACAATATCGGCACGCCCGTCATTGTTGAAGTCACCAACAGCAGAGCAATAGGAGAAAGCATTGTCTGCGTTAAGATTCAATTCATTCATCACCGGTGTGAACGTGCCATTGCCATTGTTTTTCAGCATGAAGTTTTGATTACCAACAAACTGATTCCCGTTGTAGTCGCCTTCGGTGTTGACGTATAAATCGGGCCAGGTGTCATTGTTGTAATCGATCCAGTTGGCTTCCCAACTGAATTCAAAAAGCTGAGTTCCAGAGTTTATTGAAGTATTAGTAAACGTCCCGTCTCCATCATTAGAAAACAGCATGTTGCCAGCTTCATTGTTGGTGCAGTACATATCGAGAAACCCATCACGGTTGTAGTCCGCGGCGCTTGCCGACATTCCATCTATCACCACGTTCAGATTGCTGGTAAAGGTGGTATTAGTGAAGGTTCCATCACCATCGTTTTTGTATAGCACATTGGCAAAAAGCTTGTCATTGACCACATACAAATCGGGCCAGAGGTCATTGTTGTAGTCCCAAAATGAGTGGGTGAAAGATGAGGCGTATCCATTATCGACACCTGCATTGATGGTAGTTTCTTCGAAGGTTCCATCTCCCAGGTTTCGATACAGATGATTGAGGTGTTCCAGATCAAAAGGATCGCCCGGGAAGTAATAGGTATCTACATACACGTCCAGGAATCCGTCGCGGTCATAGTCGGCCCAGGTTGCTGCATATGTATCTACCTCAAATTGAGGGAGTTGTGCAGCCTCAGTAACATTGGTGAAATTGTATTCGCCGTCGTTTTGCCACAACTCCACAGGTTCATCTTCATAGGTGACAAACAAGTCAGGGTCGCCATCGTTGTCGTAGTCAACCCAAAGAATGCACCTCATGTTTTTGGAATTGGTAAAAAAGGGATCGAGCAGTTCGAATCCATTTCCACCCGTATTCCTGTAAAATATGGGGTCTCCCCAGTCATGTGCAAAGGTGATGTCGTCCCATCCGTCAAGGTCAAAATCGTAGAAACTCACGCCGTTGCCCAACAGGGCATTTTCTATTGAGAAATCAATGCCATAAGTAGGAGCCAGGTTTTGAAACTGGCCGCTCATTCCCGCCAACCATAGAGATAGGGCTATCGTTCCTACATATCGCATTATTCTCATCCGTTGTCCTATTCGTTTAAGCGCACCATCTTATTAAGCCATTCACCTTTTTCCGATTTCACGCGTAGGTGATATACGCCATTCGGCAAATGGTGGGGAGGGCATATGACAGCTGGTGTACTTTCATATTTGGCCTTGTGCCTGCACATTCCCAACCTGTCATAGATCTCAATTTCAATAATCCCACTTCCAGGGTAATCAAGGGTGAAGCATTCGCCAAATGGATTGGGATATGCTAAGATACGCATGGATTCAAGATTTTCGGTGGCAGTAACACCAAATTGAATCAAGGTGTCGCATTGATTTTCATCCTCAACGCTCACCCAATAGTCACCGGTATTTTCTATAAGGATAGATGGTGTGTTCTCGCCAGTGCTCCATTCAATGGTATAATTACCCGTACCTCCCGTGATTTCAAGTTGGGCTATTCCATAACCACTATCATCGATGTCATCCGTGCTCAAGGATGCAATCAATTCTTCAGGGGCAATGAGTTCGAAGTCGAAGTGTGTAATGCACTGATTACTATCGGTTCCCAACCAATCGTAGGTTCCTGCGTAAAGCTCATTCCAGTTGATGTCCTGAGGCGTTACCGTGACATCTCCAGAGCCGCCAATAAACGTAATATCCACAGTTCCGTTTTGATCTCCCGCGCAAAGCGGATTCGTCACCAGGGTCACGGCATACAGGGAGTCGGGTTGACTAATGAGCACCGAGTCGGCAATGGAGCATCCATTTTCATCTGAAACAATGAAGTGGAATAATCCGGGTGCGAGGTTTTGCTGAGTGTAGCCCTCAAGATCATCATTCCAATAGATGGATACAGGTGGCGCTTCGCTTACTACTTCTACAGTGATAGCCCCATTTTCATATCCAAAGCAAGTGACATTTGAGGAAGTAATGGCCAGTTCTGTCGCAGGTGCTTCAGTGATGCTTATGGTATTGGAAATGAAGGTAAATCCACCCTCATTGGTAACGATCACGCTATAGTCTCCCCCTTCGGTCACGATTAGAACGGGATCTGTGGAGCCATTGGACCATTCGTATGCATACCAATCCCCTGCACTAATGGATATGGAGTCCTGTCCACATAAAATTGGGGGTACATCTAGAGCAATAGAGAAGCTGGATCCTTCGATGAGGTGAATAGTGGTGTTGACAGCTTCCGGGTAGTAGGTTTCGATCATGCCGAGCGGCCATTTTACCACTAAAGAATCGATTTGAGAGACCGTGCCCAGACCGAATATTTTACGTTCGGAGTCTTGTCCGATAAAATTCTCTCCACATTGGTAGGACCGTGTTAGTACCTGATCACCGGCATAGAGATGAATCCAGGTTCCAATTCCGTCTTTGTTGCTGATGGTTCCTTCAACCGAAACTTTAAGCCAGTTATTGGTTCCTCCTGAATTTTGCCATAGAGCGCACGAGGAAGGTTCGCTGTTGTTCTGAACGAAATCAGGATAGCCGTCATTGTTGAAGTCGCCTTGAGCCACTGCCAGCGTGCCGAAGGCATTGTCTTCCCATACAGTAGCTGATACATCTTCAAATCCGGTGCCTGTATTTCGGAACATAAAGTCGGGATTCTCAATGGTAATCACGTTGTTAATGGAGGCCACATATAGATCTTGCCACATATCGTTGTCGTAGTCGATCCACATACTACCCCAGCAAATTTCCAGAGCTTCGATTCCATAGGTAGGAGCTTTGTTGGTGAAGGTCGCATTTCCCTGGTTTTCGTAGAGTTTATTGCCGGCATGAGTGTTGGTGACGTAAACATCCATGTCCTGGTCATTGTCGTAATCGCCGACCGTAATGCACATGGCATCGAAATTCTCCTCTATTCCCGAGGCTGTTCCAGGATCGGAGAATGTACCATCTCCATCATTGATGTAGATACTATTGGGATATAAGTAGCGATCATTGATCACAAAGACGTCTTCCCATCCATCGCCGTTAAAATCGCAAAGCACTGATTGGAATGAAGGGAGAACCGCGTCATCTACTCCGGCGAAACCTCCGAGTTCAGTGAAGGTTCCATCGCCATTGTTTTTGTACAGGTTGTTTTGGTAGGCATACCCTGAATTCAGACCGGGGTTGTGGTACTTGCAAACGTACAGATCCAGCCATCCATCTTTGTTGTAATCGCCCCATGAAGCGCCGAAATTCCGGGTTGTTTCAACATTTAACCCGGCTGCTATGGATACGTCAGTGAGGTTGAGGTTGCCGTCGTTCTTGTAAAGTTTGATGGGGGCGAAGCTGGTGGAGATGAATAAGTCCTTGTCTCCATCGTTATCATAGTCCACCCAAAGGATCATTTTAGCATCCTCATTCAATTCATTTTCGATACCCAGTCCGATGAGTTCGAAAGTTGTTCCGGTATTTACATAGAATAAAGGATCATCCTCATTTCGAAGAAAACTGAGGTCATCGAGTCCGTCGCCATTGAAGTCGGCGAAGCTGACACCATTTCCAAATTCACTGTCTTCGATATAGATGTTAATGTTGTGATTTTCGGTCACATTAATGAATTCCTGTGCGTTTAAGCTAGCCAAGCTTAGCAGGAAGAGTGCGGAGGTAGCGGGTAAGGTTTTCATTTAAGCAGAATAAGGTTACATCATGCGCAGTATTTCGATTTTTTGAGTGATGATTTGGTCTTTACAAGTCATCTGTAAAACATAAATTCCATTTTCGAGAGCAGCGGTTGAAATGATCTGAATTGATCCATGTTGGATCAACGGAGCTGAAACCAGTTCGCCGCGGGCATTGTACAGGTGTGTTGAAACAATTGCTTGTGAGCATTCGATAGTGAGCTGATCACCTGTTACAGGGTTGGGATAGATGCTGATATTGGAAAAGCCGGCATCCAATGCTGACAGGTTGATGATTTGGATGGTCGTTTGCACGGCACATCCATTGGCGTCCATTCCTGATAACTGGTATGTTCCAGCCGGAAGATCATTGGGATCCATTTCAACTCCGTTGGACAAAACAGTGAGTTCAACAGGTGGGGTACCACCGTAAAATGTGGCGGCGACCGATCCATTCGAAGCGCCGTTTGCGTCAGTCACATCAACATCAATGGTAAGAACTTCCGGTTGTGTGAGAAGAATAGAAACCTGCGCCGAGCATTGTAGCGAGTCTGTGACGGTGACTTCATAGGTGCCTGCCATGAGTCCGGTTTCGGGATCAAAATTGGTTTCGAACGTATAGGGTGAGGTACCACCAACTGCGGAGTAATTGATCGATCCATTATTATCTCCAAAACACAAGGGGTTCGTCATACCGAAGTCGATCCAGAGGGAATCGGGTTGAGTTACTTCGATGGATCCTTCGATGCTACAGCCGTTCTCATTGGTAATGATAATCGGATAAGGTCCAGCTTCAAGGTCTGATATAGCCGAATCGTTGCTGCCATTCCACCATGTGATCATGTTACTTTCGTCAGTTATCACTTCTGCAGCCCCGGTGTTACCCCCGAAACAAGCAACATGGTTAACACTTGCAGCAAATTCAGGGAATGGGGACATGAAGATTTCGAGCGGGGACGATTCAAATGTGAAGCCTAGTTCATTCTCAATGATCACCGAATACAGGCCGGCATCAGATACGAATATAGTTGAGGTAGTGTCGCCTGTAGACCACAGATACGATTCTGCCGGAGGGGCAGTGAGTAACAGGGAATCACCCTGACAAAGTACATTATTACCTTCGAAAGCGATGGAGGCAGTCAAACTGCTTCCTTCCGTTATTTCGAGCAGTTGGTCTACTTCTACATTATAGAACACGTCTTTATGACCGGAGAGCCACTGCACCGAGAGCGAATCAATCAAAGTGTGTTGTCCCAGACCAAAGATTTCGGTAAACGAGTTTTGGCTCATATACCCTTCACCACAATAGGTGTGTCGCATTTGAGTGAGGGTGTCGGTATAGCAGCGTATAATCGAACCGATACCATCCTTGTTGCTGATTGTACCTTCCAGCAACACTTTGAGGTAATGATTGCCGGTATTATTGGTACTTGTCCATAGCGAAGACTTGTAGGGTGCATCGTTCACGATGAAAATGTCAAATATTCCGTCGTTGTTGTAATCACTCACAGCAGAGGAGTGGCTCCACGATTCGTCCGGATCGAATCCCATTGATATATCGTAGGTAAACGTGCCGTCCTGGTTGTTGACATAGAACTTGTTTTGTCCATTTTCCGTCCAGAAGGGTGAACAATTCACATGCAAATCCTGCCATCCATCGAGATTGTAGTCCATCCATTGAGCGGCCCAGCCCATGTCGTAAGTTGCTACGCCTGCGGCGTCGGCTACCTCGATAAAAGTATGGTCATCCTGTTGTTGGTGGAGCAAGTGCCCGGTAGGGTTATTGGTAACGTAGATGTCGAGGTCACCATCGTTGTCGTAGTCGCCGGCACTGCTGGTCATGGAGAAAATTACAAACCCCAGGTTAACAGCATCGGTTACATCGGTGAATGAAGTTCCACCGTTGTTTTGATACATATAGTTTTTCGAGTA
This sequence comes from Flavobacteriales bacterium, assembly GCA_020437755.1. Lineage (GTDB taxonomy): Bacteria > Bacteroidota > Bacteroidia > Flavobacteriales_D > Sanyastnellaceae > JADFAK01. The sequence continues at coordinate 7,600 of JAGQVX010000061.1, read as the reverse complement.
CTGTCGGTCGTTGAAATGACTATCCGCAACCCCTCACCAGTGGCACTGATTTAAGTCTGACGGCCTGAATTAGCAGGGCGTTCAGCGGGTCTTTGAGCGCGTTTCTGCGGTTTATTTTGTAGCAGAATTCGTCCAGATAACGCTGTAGATACTTCTTGGATACGCTATGATGTACATCAAGGATTTTTCGCTTTGCATTACTTATGGCTATGTGTACCCAGGGGAGCATTTTCAATTTTTCCTGTGTACTTCCTTCGGCAACCTGATGTTCTCCAAACTCAAGTTCAGTATAGACGTATGAGGAGCCACCGTCGGTGATGATCTTTGCCGGACGGCATATTTTGCTCATCATTTTGGTTTCTATGGTAATGGCTCTCTTGTCTTCAATGGTGGACATACTCACAAAACCACATGCTGTTGCAGGTCTTCCCTTTCGACGCTTATCAACCGGTAATTCCTTGGTTGAGGCCATTACCAACACCCCTTGTTTTTTATCGGGATCCGGCTCAGATCCGTCTTCCGGCTTCTTTGGAGCCATCACTTCAAAAAAGCCTTCATCCACTTCTACCTGACCCTCAAGCTGATACTGGTAGTCTCGCTTTGCCATTACAGAACGTATCTTATGCATCATCTCCCAGATAGGCTGATAACGCGCGTGTCCCAGTTGCCGTTGAATCTCTAATGATGACAAGCCCTTTTTGGTGAAGGTGATTAGATACATGGCTGTGAACCAATAGGAATAGGGAAGTTTACTGTATTCCAACATAGTGCCGCTTCTGAGCGATTGTCGTGAACCGCAACCAGCACACTTGTATTGGTCTAAAGTGCTTAAATAATAGTGTTTCTCCCCTTTGCAACGCCGACACACAATGCCCGCTTCATCCCGTAAAGACTTGAACGCAGCCTTGCATTTTGCCTCCGTTCCGTACTGTTGAATAAATACCTGTAGCTTCATAAATCTTAATTTCTAGCCAAGATCTATCCTCAACTACGTAATCTATCTACGTTCTGGCTAATTTTGGTGAGGGCTTGCGGAGAGTCATTGTCGTTGATTATAAAAAGGTCCTGATCACCATCTTCATCGAAGTCGATCCAAAGCGATTGAAACGAAAAATTCGGTCCGTTGTCAATGCCGAGTTCAGCACCTTTCTCGGTGAATGTGCCATCGCCATTGTTTTCGTAGAATTGGTTGGCAACTCCGTCAAAGTAATTGTAGTTGTTGATGTAGACGTCCAGGAAACCGTCACCGTTATAATCTCCCCACGAGTGACCGAATGTCTGATTGGAAGTCGAGATAAGTCCCGCTTCAGTGCTAATGTCTACAAGGGCTTCTCCATCTCTTCTATACAAGTGGTAAGGCGCATTATAGCAAGTAAGGAACAGGTCTTTATCGCCATCGTTGTCGAAGTCCACCCAGGACAGTGATTTAACTTCAGACGCGATAATTACCCAATTGGAGATAGGGTCAAAACCGTTGCCGTTGTTTTGAAAGAACAGTGGCGGTTGCCCCTTTTGGCAAATACTGATATCATCCAGCCCGTCATCGTTGAAATCGGCAAAACTGACACCGGCACCCCAATATGCAGAGGCGTCATTGCTATGTGAAATTCCTAGATCGAGCGCCAGATCGGTGTACGTTTGGGCATGCAGAAATAGCGGTACCCATACCACTACGGAGATCAAACTCCGCGGAGAGATTAATAGAAAGTTAGTCATTTCGGTTGTTTCCAGTTACGGACGTATATAAGACGTAACCTCGTGGTCAGGGTTGTCTGAAAAACAAAACCTTTTATTAACCAAAATATAAATGGAAGAAGTCGGGATTGATTTTGATTGGATTAGTTCAAGATCAATACGTTGGGTAAATCCTTGATGAATTTCGGATCCCACATTTCAGACCGGAACTCACCCAAGCGGTATAATTTTGCTTGGTCGCGATAATGCGGGCTTCGAAAATGCCCTGATTGTCCGGAAGGTGTAACACTGATTGATTGGGTTAGATCACCCATATCACGGATGATCCGCATTTGCGATCCCAAACGTACATTGGCAACGATGTTGGAATCGGGGGTGAAGCTGGCTTGACATACGGTCTCGAAACCACCACGGATAGGGTAGGGGCCAATGTTGAGTTCTCCTGCAAGGAAGGGCAGGTGCTCACTGAAAGGATGTTTTAGCGTGAGTTGATGGACATCCCCCCAGTTCCATTCGTGGTTCTGAGAGCTTAATGTTCCCAATTCCCGACAGACCATTTCCCAGGCGTCTGTGATAATCTCTTTTCTGGTTTCAACCCGGGGTGTTGATTGATTATCCCACCACGGACTGTCTTCGGTTGAAATAAGGGTAACGTAGTTTCTTTGGAACCAATGTGTGGTGAAACAGTTTGCCATACGTGTTGCTCCCAATTCATCCTCCATCATGAGCTTCAGTGTGTGGTACATGAGTCGGTAGTAAGCAAAAGGCGCCTCTGCATCGACTTCGTGATCGCCATCCCATATGAGCAGATTGACTGGTGTTGATCCTCCCAGCCAGTTCGTCAGATCCTGATGTAGCAGGGCACACAGTTCCCGATCTTTGGTGGAAACCACATCGGTCATGACCTCTTTCATTTGTTCAACATTCCAGGTAATGGGTTGTGTGAGGAGTTCTTTGATCCGGTCGGCTCTGTGCGAAGGCTTGTAATATCCGGGGTAGAACGACGAGTCGGCCATGGGGCCCGGTTGGTCGTTGGCAGAGTACACGAAGTTCCAGGGCGGATTCACTGAGTGGGGATTGGATTCAAACGGGTAGTATCCCACTGGATCATTGGAAGACACGCTGCCATCGATCACGAACTTACCATGAATGTGAGGAGGGCGGATTAACAATTTGGCGGATGCCCACCAAGCTATATTATTCAAGGTGTCGGCATACATCACGTTAAGCCCGGGACCATGAATTTGGCTGGCAGCATTTTCAGCTTGGTCAAGCGATCGGCAATTGTTGAGTGAATAAAATGCTTCAAGGAGGTTGTTGGGATGACGAATATAATCCCACCACATCGCGACCGGAATTTGATCGGACAATTGGTCATAGAATGGTTGAACCAATGGTCCGTGATGCGTGCTTGAAATGGTAATTGTGGTATCGGGATGGTCCTTGACGCGAATAGTAGTCTGCATGTTTTGGAGCGGATACTGAGCGTCATCCATGTAGTACATCGTTCTTTCCGCGTCAATGTTTTCCATATAGAAATCCATGTCATCATGCTCGAGCATGGTGAGCCCCCAACTCATGAAATCGTTGTGACCCACCAGTGCAAATGGCACGCCGGCAAGGTAGTAGCCATAGAAATTGTTGTCGGGATAAACCATATGAGCTTCATACCAGACCTGAGGAATGTTGTAGGCGATATGCGTATCGTTGCAGAAGATGGGAAAACCGCTAGAGGTACGCTCTCCACTCACCACCCAGCTATTACTGCCGTGCCACACAGGAACCGGGAGTTCACATTTGGCTTGTCCAAAAAGATCCTGACTCAGCAACTCAATAATTTCTGCGTCATAGGATGGATTGAAGGGCTCATTTTGTTCATGAATTACGCTTGCGCCACGCAGGTATTCATCGCCAAATTCCTGATGTATGTAGGTAATCAGCGGATCGGTGCGCTGGGCCAAACCGAAGCTGTAGGCCATGTATCCGGCAATAGCAAACACATCGGCTCGTGTATAGGTGGGAGCATCAATGCCCAAAAGGGTAAACTCGAATGGTTTGGGTCCGGACTGGGCAAATTCGTTGATACCTGCCAGGTAGGAGTCAACGGCTTCGAGCATTTGTCGGTTTTGAGAGGCTTCCAAGCGGGCAACTTCTTTTTCGAAGTATTCAGGAGGAAACAAAGCACGGAAAAGGGCGTCAGTACTGATGAAATCTGAACCGAGGACTTCTGCAAGTTGTCCGGTACCCACCCGGCGCATCATTTCCAATTGAAACAAGCGCTCGGAGGCCACGATGTATCCCAGTGCTTTGTATGCATCAGAGGCAGATTGGGCATTGATGTGGGGAATTCCGAAGTCATCGAAGCGCACCTGGACTTCCCGGTCAAGACATTCCAAGTCCACGTCCCCCTTGTACTCAGGGGCTCGTGAATTGAGGTAAACATGCACAATTCCAACAACTACCAAGACCAAAATCAGGATCACCAGTGGTATCCCAATCAACCACTTCTTCATGGGATTTATTGAATTATTAACCGTACATCCGAACGTTCGCCTTTGTCAGAAATGGCAACGGCATGGTACAATCCGGGAACGAGGGAGCTGATATCAAGCTGTGTAGTTCCCTGAACACGTGTAGGAAGCACGAGTCGACCATCGGTGGCATACAAGCTGAATCCGAGAGGAGACGAACCCGAGTGGCTGATGGTGATGAATTGATGTGCCGGATTCGGGAACACCTGAAACAACTCAGCAGTTGATTCGCTGATTCCAATGATAGCCTCTACTTCGAATTCAGCGAACAAGGCGCAGTCGTTTTCATCGATAATCCATACGGTGTAGATACCAGGAGCCAATTGATCGATAGCGAGTACGTTTTGATCGCCGTTGCTCCACAGGATAGTATAGTCACCTGTTCCACCATTTATTGAAATACTGATTTCTCCATCATCGCCATTAGAAGCTGTTACTTCTTGCGTTATCCAAAGAGAATCGGGATTCACCAATTCAATATCGAACTCAAGCGTACATCCGTTGCCATCCGTGATTTCTACGGGCCAGGTACCGGCACCCATTTCATCGGGATTTTGACCTCCAAAGTCAAGCAAGAGATCGCCCGTTCCTCCTGAAGGATTGACGATTACCGAGCCATCGATTGATCCATAGCATGTGGGGTCGGATGTTTCAAAGGAGTAGGTAATTTCATCAGGCGACGAGATGATGATCGTGCCTGAATGCATACAACCATTGGCATCAGTTCCTTCGTATATGTATTCACCGCCCTGGAGTCCGGAAATGATAGTAGTATCTGCTCCGGTATTCCACAAGATTTCGGTTAGCTCAACACCTGTTGCGATAATTTCAATCGAAGCATTTTCATCACCGAAGCACAGGTTGTCGGAAATGACTTCTTCAATTTGGGCAGATTCGAGGGCGATGACTTCTACGCTATTGCTGAGGAATACATATCCATCTTCATTGGTGACTTCAGCAAAGTAAATGCCTGCGCTATCTACTTGAAGGGTTGGGGTGGTAGCACCGGTGTTCCACACAATCGATTCAAATTCCTGATCGAAATACAATTCAAGATTGTCAGAGAGGCACCATTCCAGTGAATTGGTGGCTTGCACTATTGGTGCAAATTGGGAACCCTCAATAAAGGTGACCGATTGATTGACGTCCAGATCGTAATACGTTTCGACCAAACCACGTGGCCATTCAATTACCAGCGAGTCAATGGTATTTGCATCACCTGCCGGCAGGATGAGATGCTGGGAGTTTTGTGAGGCGAAATTGTCCCCGCACTGGGTGTACTCTGTCCAAGATTCACCGTCTATATAATGCGTAACCCAACTTCCAACGGCCTGTTCGTTGGAATATGTTCCCTTGAGATCTACTTTGAGGTAGTTGTCTCCAATCCCTTGGTTTTCATAGAGGTATGACTTAACACTCGAGATGTTCGTAACGATAAGATCGTAAAATCCATCGTTGTTGAAGTCGCCTTTGGCATTGGAATAGCTCAGCGTTTGATCGCCTGAGAATCCGAGTTCATTGCTCAGTGCGAAGGTGCCGTTGGAGTTGGCGAAAAACTGATTAATGAAGGATTCCCCAAATGTGGTGGCAACATGGAGATCGTCCCAGCCATCGTTGTTGTAGTCGATCCACAGACTGCCCCAGCAAATATGGTTCAGTTGAACGTTGAGGTTGAGGGCTTCGTTGGAGAAGGTGTTATTGCCATTATTACGTAGGAGGTAGTTCCCGGTTTGAACGTTGCTCACGTATACATCCAGGTCTCCGTCGTTGTCATAGTCGTTCCATGAATTGCACATGGCTTCGATGTGGATATCCAATCCGGATCCGGCCGAAATATCGGTGAAGGTGCCGTCTCCATTGTTGAGATACATGGCGTTGGCCGGAAGAAAATCATTGATCACATAAAGATCAGCCCAGCCGTCATGATTAATATCTACCCAGGCACTTTGATACGAAGGATTGGAGCCGTTGTCAATTCCCAATGTCTCTGCTACGTCGGTGAATGTGCCGTCTCCATTGTTGTGCATGCACCAGTTGGTAATTCCATCATTCCAATTGTAGTTGCATATATATAAATCGAGCAATCCATCCCGGTCGTAATCGGCCCAACTCGCGCCGAAGGACTTAACATTCATGGCTTGTGGAATTCCCGATGAGAAGGATACATCCGTGAATACCAGGTCGCCGTCATTTCTAAGGAGTTGCGTAGGTCCCAGGTATTGAGTCATCAAAAGGTCATTATCCCCGTCATTATCGTAATCGGCCCAAAGGACCATTTTGGCATCATCAGGTGCGTAGATAAGGGATGGCATTTGCACGAATGTGCCATTGTCATTCATGTAGAAAATCAGGGAGTCTTCTTCCTGGCAAAAGGAAAGATCATCCCATCCGTCGTTGTTGAAATCGAAAAAACTCACACCATATCCAAGGGTTGGTGTGGCATTGTTGACATCAATACCCATGGCTGTTGTGACGTTTGTAAAGCCTTGTGCCAGAATGTTGATGGTTGCAAAGAGCGTGAAACACAGGATAAGTAGTTTTCTCATAACGTTGGTTTAGCGAGCTTAAAGGTAAGGAATGTCGGTCTTTATCCTTTCATATACACGTCATCCATCGGGAAACCCTTGGTGTTTTTCTAAGATGTTGGTTGTTTGCAGAGAAACGAAGGACTACAACGTTGTGGTTCTTTTCGCACAATTGTTCAAGTATAGCGCCTACGGCAAATGAAAAAGTACTCAGTTAGGTTTGTGATTGGTAAATAACGGAAACATGAATACTTCAGAAAACAAGAGCGAGCAGGATGACTTCGAGATTTTCTTTGATGTTGGGCAAATAGAAGAACAAATAGCCCTGGCAAATGAGAATGACAGCACATGCTACAGCTATGTGAAGCTCGGCAAACTGTATGCTAAAGCACAGCGTTACGATGAAGCTATTGAATATTACAACCAGGCTATTCAAATGAATCCGACCGAGAAGGGCTTTCACTACTATCGTGGTGTTGCCTATTTTCAGATGGGAGAAAGTATGAAGGCCATGGAGGATTTCATGATTGCATTGGAACGTGACCCGTGGAACAAGTGGGACATTCTCAACTTCACGGGGACGATTAAATTGAGAAACGGAGATATTCCGGGAGCCCTGAACGATATTGAACAGGTGCTTCATCGAAACAAGGGGTTGTTGAACGACCTTCGGATATCGATGGATGAATACGATATCCTAATGAATTATAAGAGGCTGAACGGGTGATCCGTTCAAGGCTAACTATCTTGTGAAAATCCCGCTTCGGCGGGATTTTTATTGTGTGCCCGGCATGGGCAATAACTATAGGGTTAAAGTCCCGAACACGCCACGGTAGTTGGAAGTGTTAG